>DYRX01000363.1 GCA_020718525.1 Victivallis vadensis | reverse complement strand
GCCGCCAGTCCGAGACCTAAGAAAATCTTTTTCATGCACAACCCCCTTTTTGGATTTTGTTTCCATGCAAGAGAACAATGAATACTATTAAACTCTCAAAGTATAAATTGAAAATTTGAAAATGCAAGGTTATTTCTGACCATAAACCGTAAAACCGTGAACCCTAAGCTTTTTCAGTTCACAGTTTTCTCATGACTCTTATTACTTCGGCCGCGTCGCTCATATACTTTCCGAATGCGGCAACGACTGATTTGCGCAAATGGAAAACTATATCTCGCTTTTTCAACGAAACATATTGACATGGAGAGAATTAAAATAAGCGTTGACGCAGACGGATACACTGTCCGCTCGGAATCGGGAGTTCCAGCCGAAATCGCGATGCGCTGGACAGATCTAGACGCCTTCAAAAAGTCCCTGGTCTTGCGCCTCTGCGGGGTCTTTTAAGGGCAACTGCCTGCAATGCCGCTTTTCCGAGCAAAAGCAAAAAGCATTTTGTAACTACGGAGCACGCGGAATAAATAGCCTCGGACATCTGACTCCATGTTTTCCGAATCTTCACTTGAATAATCGCAATACTTTGCTAGATTTGTTCTTGCGAATTGATTTGCAATTAGCGGCTGGACGGTGTCTCGCATCTACTGTTAGTGTCCGCAAAAAAAAGGAGGCATAATGTGCTTAATATTCAAAGTTCTTGCGGTTTCAATTGCATTGGCCAGTTTTGCTGGATTCTCCCAGGAGAGTAAAAAGCTGGAAATTATAGCGACGATATTTCCTAGCTACGATTTTGCCCGGATCATTGGCGGAGACAAAGCCAATGTGTCGCTTATTCTGCCTCCGGGAGTCGAATCGCATTCCTTCGAACCCAGTCCCAGGGACATTGTCAGAATCAACAAAGCCGACATATTCATTTTCACTGGAAAACACATGGAGCCTTGGGCTGAAGGAATCATAAAGGGGGTTAAAAATGAGAAACTTCTTGTTCTTGATGCCAGCAAGGGGATCAAACTGATCAATGAGCATGAGGAGGATCATCATGACGATGCTGATGATCACGGGCATCATCATTCGGGAGTGGATCCGCACATATGGCTTGATTTTGGGAACTGCCAGATCATGGTGGACTCCATCGCCTCGGCACTTGCGGCGAAAGATCCGTCCAACAAGGACTATTATCTGAAAAATGCAGAATCACTCAAGAGAAGCCTGGCAGATCTTGATGCGTCGTTCAAAAAATCGCTTGCGACAGCGAAGCGCAGGGAGATCATCTATGGCGGGCATTTTGCCTTCGCCTATCTTGCGAAAAGATACGGGCTTGAACATGAGTCGCCTTACGATGGCTTTTCGCCAAATGCCGAGCCAAGCCCCAAGGCAATAGCCCAGCTCATAAAAAAAATGCGCGAATCTGGAAACAAACACATTTACTATGAGGAGCTCATAGATCCCAAGGTTGCGCGCACAATAGCTGCGGAAAGCGGTGCCAAAATGGAGCTTCTGCACGGAGCCCATAATGTCAGCTCCGACGAAATGAAGAGCGGTGCAAGCTTCCTAGGAATCATGCGGGAAAATCTGAAAAAACTTGAAAAAGGCCTCGAGTGCCAGACGGAATAATAGAAGCGAAAAATCTTTGCGTGCGCTATCGCGGAGTCGAGGCGCTCTCGGATCTCTCCTTTTCCGTGGAAAAGGGGGACTATCTCGGGATCGTCGGTCCGAACGGATCCGGGAAAACATCTCTTGTCAAAGCCATTTTGGGACTTGTTCCGTTCGATGGAGAAATCCTCTTTTCCGGGATGAGTCTTTCCTCATTCACCAAAAGCCGGCACATCGGCTACCTCCCGCAGAAAATGTCCTTCCTCGATCAAAGATTCCCTGCAAGCACAAGAGAAATCGTCGTTTCAGGAGTATATTGCTGTAAAAAATTCCCGAAACGCCTCTCCGCAGAGGACTGGACGGCGGCGGATGAAGCGATGAAAACTCTTGGGATACAAGATCTTGCAAATCGCCCGATCGGCAGGCTTTCCGGAGGGCAACAGCAGAGAGCGCTCCTTGCACGCGCCTTGGTGCACCACCCGGAGCTTCTCATACTCGACGAGCCGACGGTCGCCCTCGATCCGCTATCGCGCCAGAGCCTGCATTCGAGCATCGAAATGCTCAACCGGGAGCGCCGCGTCACCGTGCTGATGGTCTCGCACGACAGCGTATCAATACGGGGAAGCGCGAGTAAAATTTTGTATCTCGACAAAAAGCTGGTCTTTTTTGGACGGACCGAGGATTTTGGCAAATCCCCAAGAATGCTGGAATATTTTGGGGTGGCGGAGATGCCGTCATGAGATCCTTCAAAGCAAAGAAAAGCGCTGCCAGGAGGACTTCAAGATGATAAATGTCCTTGAGCAAATGCGCGAAGCGATAGGTTTTGCTTTTGTTCAGAAGGCCCTGATAGCGGGAACATTCATGGGGCTTGGCTGTTCTTTTCTAGGAGTATTCCTTGTGCTCCGGAGATTTTCCCTCATCGGAGACGGACTTGCACATGTGAGCTTCGCGACAGTGGCGATCGCATTGCTTCTCAGAACCGAACCTGTTCTTGTCTCGATCCCTCTCGTCGCCGCCGCCTCCCTGATCATACTCGAGCTAAACGAAAAAGCCAGAGTCTATGGAGACGCCGCAATCGGACTTCTGTCCTCCTTCGGGATCGCCCTGGGAGTCATCATCGCCTCCAAGGCAGGCGGATTCAACGTTGATCTCTTCAGCTATCTCTTCGGCAATATCCTATCTGTAAGTGACTTCGAAACTTGGACAACCGTCCTGATCAGCCTTGTAGTGATAGCGGCGACAGCTCTTTTCTACCACGACCTCTTCGCCATCAGCTTCGACGAGGACTACGCGAAGGTGGCCGGCATCAATGTCAAAGCCGTCAACAGGATGCTGATCGTCCTGACATCGCTCATCGTTGTGCTCGGGATAAAAATAGTAGGAACGATGCTTGTGTCGAGTCTGATCATCCTTCCCGCCATTTCAGCGCTCCAGATAGTGAGAGGATTCAAAACCACGATCGCCCTCTCGGGACTGCTCGCGGTATCATCCGTCATTGCAGGCATCTTCCTTTCCTATGTCCTGGATCTGCCGTCCGGCGCGACAATAGTCATGATCAATTTCGGATTTTTCGCAGTTTTTTTCACCGCAGGAAGAATGATGGAGTGAACGACAGGCTGTTTTGGCTTTGCAAGAAAGAATATAAGAGGAACAATGGCTCCGGCAGTAGGATTCGAACCTACGACCAAGTGGTTAACAGCCACCTACTCTACCGCTGAGCTATGCCGGAACGATCTTCAAAACGCGCATTTATTTTGCGGAATTTACAGTTATATTCCATTTTTACAAATCTTGTCCCTGAAAAAAAATAGAAAATGTGCATTCTTCTGCATTGGATCAAGTTTTCTAGGGGACAAAC
>DYRX01000362.1 GCA_020718525.1 Victivallis vadensis | reverse complement strand
GATTACCGCTCCGCTGACAGCGATAGCGACTACGATTACGAAAATTATAACAAATACAAATTCCTATACGATCAAGCTACCAGAGTTTTTTATCGAGGCTCCGATATTGGATCGCCTCGAAGAGAAATTTCTGCGAGATGGACTCGGAGCATTCGAGATCGGCAATTGTCCTGGCTACCCTCAGTATCCTGTCGTAGGCCCTGGCGCTAAGCTGTAATTCTTTGATCGAGTGCCGCAGAAGTGTCTGGCTCGCTGAATCGAGAATGCAATGCTTTTGAAGCTGGGCAGACTGCATTTGGGCGTTGCAGTGCATCGAGTCTTTTGAAAGCCTGGAGGACTGAAATTGTCTTGCGGAAAAGACTTTTCTGCGGATCTCGGCGGAACTCTCGCCTCTGGGTGCGGAGAGCAGTTCCTCGTCGCTCAGAGGGGAAACCTCGACATGGAGGTCAATCCTGTCGAGCAGAGGTCCGGAAATTCTTGCGCGGTATCTTTGTATCTGAGGCGGACTGCATCGGCATGTCCTCTGTATGTTTCCATAGTGTCCGCAGGGGCATGGATTCATGGCGGCGACAAGCATGAGGCTGGCAGGAAAAGTGAAGGAACCCGCCGCCCGCGAGACTGTCACCGAACCCGATTCGAGGGGCTGTCTCAGAACTTCCAGCACATTTCTTTTGAATTCCGGGAGCTCGTCAAGAAAGAGCACTCCATTGTGAGCCAGGCTGATCTCTCCCGGAGTCGGAATGCTTTGTCCGCCAAGAAGTCCAGCATCGCTTATCGTGTGATGCGGCGCCCTGAACGGTCTGTGCGTCAGAATTGGAACGCCCGGCGGCAGAAGCCCAAGTATGCTGTGAATCCTGCTGGTCTCTATTGACTCCTGCAAAGACATTGGAGGCAATATTCCGGGGATCCGTTTAGCAAGCATTGACTTTCCCGTTCCAGGCGGACCAATGAGAAGAACATTGTGTCCGCCGGCCGCGGCGATCATCAGTGCGCGCTTTGCGCAGTTCTGCCCCTTCACCTCTGAAAAGTCCGGAACTGGGATTGCGTCGGACGCGCCTATTGCAAGATCCAAATCATCCTTGAAAGGCGGCAATTTGTTTTTTCCCGAAAGGACTTCGGCAGCTTCGCGTAAATTTGAAACGGCAAAAACTGGGATTTCCCCGGCGGCAATCGCCGCTTCAGCCGCATTCTGGGGAGGAACCAGCATCAGGGAGATGTTTCCTGAGCGTCTCGCGTGGTCGGACATCGGAAGAATTCCCTTCACCGGACGCACCGAGCCGTCCAGAGCAAGCTCTCCGGCGACCATCGCCTCGGAAAGCAGATCCCTGTCAATTTTTCCTGTCACTGAAATCATCAGCAGAGCGATTGCAAGATCGAATGATGCCCCCTCCTTTTTAATGTCGGCAGGGGCAAGATTGATGACGACAGAGCCGAATGGATGCACATATCCGCAGGATTTCAGCGCTGAGCGGACGCGCTCTTTGCTTTCCTTCACGGCGGCATCGGGCAGTCCCACAATCGAGACAAAGCTCTGCTCCCCCTCTCCGCTGGCGCTTATTTCTATTTCGACGGCATACGCCTCGACTCCAAGTATCGCAGACGAATAAGTCTTTGCTAGCATCCTAACGTCCTATATATTAAAGATTTGCTAAAATTGCATTTCCCAATGTCTCAGCTCCGTGCAGTCCCAGCCCGAGAGCATGAGCTCGACAAGGTCGAACCTGCGGAGCGCATCCCTCATCCCTATTTCCGCAAGATAGTGCGTTGCGGCACGCCTTATCCTGAATTTCTGCTTTTCAGAAAGCCCCTCGGCGGGTCTTGAGCGCGATGAGGAGCGGCGTGTCTTCACTTCGATGAAGCAGAATGTTGCGCCGTCCCTGGCGATAATGTCAATCTCCCCGAAATCACATCGGTAATCTCTGACGATGATGTCATAGTTCCGCGAGCGCAGAAACGCGGCGGCAAGCCTTTCTCCGCGTCTGCCAAGTCTGATGTGCGCCGCCCTTGCGAGTTTGAATCCGAGCACTGTTTTTCATTCCTTCTTTTCGTCGCCTCCGGGCATGAACTCGAAGAACACGCAGAAAACGGCGGATATTCCGGCAAGCCAGAGATAGAAATCCGGATTTGAAAATTGTTCCGAGAGCGTGTCATGGCATTCCAGCGGCGTCGGCCAGCGATAGACTGTCTCCGCCAAAAAATCACCTGTGAAATGCACAAAAGGTATGGCGGCAAGCATTCCGGCAATCGCCCAGATGGAATATATGCGTCCGGCGCCCGCCGAAGCCAATGCGTTGGAAGGCGTAAAGCCCGAAAGCGCCAGTCCCAGCGCAAATATCATCCCGCCAATTTCCGCCGCCCAAAAGAAGGTTTTTGGAGGAGTTGCAACAATGAAGCCTGTTTTGGACGCGAAATGAAAGAGAATCGCACCGCAGGCCAGCGACGCGAAAATGACCTTGAAAAATGTTCCCTCGCGCAGAGCTAGCTGATTCATGACGGTCTTCCTGTCGGCAAAGCGCGATTTCATCAGGACAAAGCCTATTGCCGCACCCAGAATTGCCGCCGCAATGATCCCTGCTTCGCCCTCAAGCCCAAGCGGACCTTTCGTCCCTGAATTGATCTTTTCCAGAATCTCGTTCATTTCTTGTCCTTTCCGGACGCGCTTTTAGAGTCTTTGCCTCCGGCAGATCTGGAATTGATTATGCCATAAAAAATGACACCCCAGATCAGGGTGGCAAAAATAAATATCCACGCGCCCGTAGAAAGCATCATCGCCGCCGCCCATTGCCCAAGAAACGATGCGCCACTGATCTGGAGTCCTGTCATCACAAGAAATCCGCCTATCAGCCCGCTGAGGGGCGATGTCCACGCGGAGCTGAGCATTCCCTTGACACCGCCGCCTTCGGGAAAGATGCTGAGCCTCCAGTCCGAGCCCGAAAACGCGCCGAGCGCGCCTCCAATCAGTATCCCGGCCAGAAAAGCCGTCTGCCAGACAAGCGGCGGGCGCTGATTGACGTCAATGACGCCAGTTTCTATCCGCTCCTTGCAATAGTCGGAAATTATCCTGTAGCCTTCGTCAATGCCTGGTGGCGAGTTGATAAGATAATATCCTAGCATGAAGAGCACTGCTATTAGGGGTCCGGCAATGTAGGGAGAGAGTTTTTTTGATTCGCTTTTGGGCGCTTGTTCCATAATTTATATGTATTTCAGTAAAGCATGCACATAGAATCCCAAAATCGGTTCGAAGTCGCTACCGCTTCCGGCATCGGATCAAAATTGTCAAAAACAAGTTCCATTCCGATTCCGATAGCGACCCTGGATACGGCGTAACTATACTCTTTTAAGCTGAATATTTACGCCATTATTGTCGGCACAAGGGCTATATACTCCATTTTTCGCAAAATTCAACTCCGAATGCAAGTTCAGAATTCCTGACTCGTGGAAATTGCTGTTGTTGGGATTTATC
>DYRX01000062.1 GCA_020718525.1 Victivallis vadensis | reverse complement strand
CAATCGTAGGAATTTATCGTGACATTTACTGGAAAATATGCAATGTCGGGTGATCTTATCATAATCTCTGATTGCGCCCCAGCGCACAGTGCAAATCAGTCCTTGCTCAGTGTAAAAAAAGGAAGTCCATGTCAATCAAAAAAGTCGAAATTCTGACCATATCGGATCCTGGCTGGCGTGACACCGAGACTCTTCTTGCGGATGAGAAACGGAGCGCGGATGCTGGCGCGGATCAATGGACTGTCCCTTGGACGCAGAGCAATGCGCTTGGCTTTTCCGCCTTGGTCTCATGTTTTGCGGAGAGCGGCGAGAAATTCAGTTTCCTTCTCGACAGCGCCTGGAATCCGGAGCATATGCGCGAGAGGCTATCTGCTTTGGAGCTGAATGATTGCGTTAAAAGCACTGAGACTGGGACATTGGTCTTCACTCACGAGGACAACGACCATTTCTGGGGACTCGAAGCCGTTTTGGAATTAAATCCAAGAATTAGGATTGTCATGCCGGAAACATTCAGCGCGAAGGCTCTGGCATTCATCTCAGGAAAGAGTTTTCCGGAATGCGGAGCCGTCAACAGGTTTTCTCACAATGGCGAACTGCTCAAAATTGTACTGGGCTCCTCATTTGAGCTAGCTCAGGACATTTTCCTTGCCGCCTTCGATGTTTCCATACATGGAGGGACAAGAGGAGAGATTTCCGTTTTCATAAAAGTTAAAGACAAGGGGATTCTCATTCTGTCCGGATGCTGTCATCATGGAGTGCAGGCGCTTCTTGATTTTGCCAGTCTTAAATTTCCTGGTGTTCCCCTATATGGCATTTACGGCGGACTTCATCTTTCTCCATTCGGATTTGTGGACGAGAGGGGGAGCAAAGGCATAGACGCCATCTGCGGAGCTGGATTTAAGAAGATTGCGTGCCTTCACTGCACAGGCGACGCCGCAATCGAGGAAATGCGGAGAAGAGGTCTTAAACTCTGCGACAGCGCAGATGCTGGAAACGACTGCAGACCTGAAAATAAAAAGGATCTTGTGCCTTTTTAATGGGGGGCTGAATTCAAGTCGTCCCAGTTTGGACGGCGGAGCAGTCGCAAGTATTAACTGAACTACGTCGTTCAGCGAATCTTTACATCAATCGTCCTGCAGATCATGCACGGTCGTCCGCCCACCTTTTTTAGGTTAGGACTACGATGCAGGTTTTCTGTCCCCAAGATATCGCTTGTGGAAATCTACCCATTTTGGGAGGACTTCCTGCAGTTTCTCGAATGGAGGGAGGAATGCGATTCTGAGGTGCTGTGTGCCTTCCTTCTGTCCGAATCCGCCTCCGTTCACGGTACATAGACCTGTCTCCTCTAGGAGAGCCATGCAGTAGTCGAAGTCATTTGTGCCGCGTGGCAGTTTGTTCAGACTGGGGAAAAGATACATTGCACCGGTTCTGCCGAAGCATTTCACATTATCCATCTTGGTGAAGGTGTCTCGAATCATGAGGGCCTTTTTCGAGAGGTCGGAGAGAATGCCTTTCCTTTCAGAATCGTGGATTTCCGCAGTCCGGGTTCCGGAGGGCGGAGGAGTTGTCATGATGTAGACGAGGATTTGTCCGACAGTGTTTGAGCAGAGGTTGACCGACGCCATTTTGGTGAGGACTTCCATGAAAGAGAGAGAGCTGTCTGCGAGCGACGGCGGATTGCGCAGTTCCAAATATGCGCCTCTGTGTCCGCACTCGCCGAGAAAGCCTTTCGAAACGCTGTGAAGGCTGAAAAGGGGCAGTTCCCTATTTCCGAGTGCTTTGGCGAAGGAAATGAAAGGCGCGGCGCCGTCGTATATGTTTTCCTGATATACCTCGTCGGCGATGACGGCGATCTCCTTCTCCATTGCGAAGTCAATTATTTCGTTTATGCTTTTTTCGTCGAGAACTGCGCCAGTCGGATTTCCGGGATTGATGACAACGAGAGCCTTGATCTTCTTGCCGTTCTTCCCGGCATTCTGCCAGGCGGACTCCAGCTCGGTTCTTGAGAGCGCCCAATCATTCTCTTCGTCCGGATAGTAGCCGATCTGAGTTCCCCCGAACTTTTTTATCGCCGCAGAATACAGGGGATACTGAGGTATCGGGATCATGATGGCGTCATCAGGAGATGAGATGAGCAGTTGGATTATGTGCTGTGCTCCCTGGCCCGCGCCATCGGTCAGAAAAATTGAATCTGGATCGGAAGGAGGGGCTCCTGGTCCGTCTCTGCGGTCAATGAATTTTGCGACAGCCTCTCTGATGAATTTTGCGCCGCGGCTCTCGGTGTAGGCACCAGTTCCGGAGCCGATTTTAGAGATGATGTTTTCGGCGTATTCAATCACTTCAGATTCGATCAAATCCAAATGGGGGAGGGCAGGGGAGACGGAAGAAAGGCGCGCAAGCTCCTTTTCGCGTCTGATGAAGGTGGGATTCTCAATGAGGGAGAGGACCTGTCTAGGGAAGCTCATGGGAAGCTGTCCGAGAGACTGGGGGTTGCCTATGTTGCAGAAAATTATTTCGCGCCCCTGCTCCTTGAGTTTTGCAGCTTTCTGCGGTATGGGACCGCGGACGGCGTACTCCATTTCCATGAGATTTCTGTTGCCATTCAATGACATTGACATGTTATGCTGTCTCCTTCTGTGTTAGATCTTGAGTTATCATATCTTGATGAAATGGTCGCCGTCAAACTGGAATCTGCGGCAGAACTTGAGTTGAATACGGACTGGATTTGTCGGTTCGCCCAGGACAATTGGAAGATAGGATCTGCGACGAGAAGACGGAATTGACTTCGCGTATGAGGTTTTCGGCGTAGTTAAGTCCTTTCTGCACGACAGTCTCAGTTCTTTCTCCCAGGAATGCGCGCTCCTCGTCGTTGAGGTTTTTTGCCGTGACGACAATGACTGGAATCAAGCGGATGCTCTCGTCCTGCCCGTCCTTCCATTTCAGAAAATCGAAGCCGTTCTCCTCTGGCATCATGAGGTCGAGTATGATCAGGTCGAATCGGTCGTTTGCGGAGATCTGCTTCCTTGCCTCCACCGATGAAAGGACGGGAACGACGGAGCATTCTATTTTTTTCAGCATGATTTGGACGAGCCTGAGCAGAGGATAGTCGTCATCTATGACCAGAACTCTTTTAGTATTTCCGTCACTGTTCATTTGGAGTTTTTAGCTTTGTTGTGTCTAGGAGAAGCGGGAATTTTGGGAACTTTTCCTCATTTCTGAACTTGATGAGGACAGCGCGGATGCTTGAAACTCTTCCGGATTTAGGAACGAGCCATTGTGCAATTTTCGACGCCAGGGAGCTTCTCGATTTTTCAAGTGCCAGGTCAAGCAGGTTTCCGGACTCTGATCTTAAGAGGAGACTTGAAGCTAAATCCTTTTTAAAGTCGTCTAGTTTGCCAGCCTCGCCAAAGGCGTTTGACGCTCCTCTTACCTTGAAATTTAGATTTGACGCGTCGTAGGACGGAGAGGTGCAGGAAAGGGGAGGGGCTACAAGCCTGAGGACATCGTTCACCTGCAGAAAGGACCAGTCGTCGGAGACCTTGATGGAATATGGGAACGAGACGTCGGCAGACGCTTCGAAGACGCTTGTCGAAGACGGCTTGTTCTTCTGGATGAATTTGTATTCCTTGGCGTATCTTTCCAGTGACACTATCTTGCACAATTCGAGATTGTCGGGGATTTTGTTCGAGGCGCAAAACGCTTTGAACTGATCGTCCAGAAAATTTGGGGAGAGCTCCTCTTCCTTGGGCCCGCGCTTGTTCTTCAATATCGTGAAGATCATGCCGGCGCTGACTGCGCAGAGGAGAAGCGTGTACAAGAGCTTCAATGCTATGTTTTTTGTTTCCATTACGAGACTATTCCACTTTTTTCCGTCATTTTCAAGGGAACTACTCTTTGAAATCGTAAAAAAACACTTTGATATTTGGCGAAAAGCGATATATTCATCGTTTCGCCATCGGTTTGAACATAACGGGAAAGCATCGTTTGAAATCGTATTGCTCAAAGTGTGACAAGACAGTCGAAGCGGTCTCTTCGGCGTCCGGAGCCAAGAAATGTCCGTCGTGCAGTTCGCAGATTGTTTCGTCTTCGGATGGACTCCAGCCGGGCTTTGTCCTGAACGGATTTCTGATAGAGTCAAGGCTTGGTCAGGGCGGCATGGGGACTGTCTACAAGGCAAAGCAGATCAATCTTGACAGATACGTCGCGCTCAAGGTGCTTTCGCACGAGTTGTCTCAGGACGCGGAGTTTGTGGAGCGTTTTTTCAAGGAGGCGCGCTCTGCGGCAGGCTTGAGTCATCCCAATATTGTCCAAGTCTATGATGCTGGAACCTCCAGCGAAGGAATCTACTACTTCGCAATGGAGCTTATCGAGGGGGAGACCTTGGACACCCGCATAATGAGGGACGGCATTGTCTCCCCAAAAGATGCCATGATCATCGCGCTGAAGATAGCGCAGGCGCTCGACTACGCCTGGGAGAAGCAGAAGCTTTCCCACGGAGACATAAAGCCCGACAACATCATCCTCAACAGCAGTGGCGGAGTGAAGCTTGCAGATCTGGGGCTTGCGAAAACGCATCATGACGAGAAGACACACTCGAAGGACGGCATAATGGCGACCCCGCTATATGCGCCACCAGAGATTATCGCCGGAGAAATACACAGATCAGGGTTCAGATCCGACATGTATTCGTTTGGAGCCACGCTCTACCATATGCTTGCCGGCACGGCGCCATTCAACGATCCGGACATGGACAAGCTCCTTAAAAAGCATCTCGACGAGAGACCGAAGCTTCTCAAGGACATATTGCCGGAAATAAATCCCTCCATTTCCAAGCTGGTTGATGAACTCCTGATGAAGAATCCGGAGGACAGGCCCTCATCCTGGAAGGAAGTTGCAAAGGCGATTGAAAAGGTTCATGATGTCGAACGGAAGGTTTTCCATAAAACGCATGTCAATATTCCATCTAAGGAAAAGGAGAATGCGCCAGAAACCATAAGCAGAGAGCTTGTCCTGCCGAAAAAGTCGTCTCCGCTCAAGCCTCTTGTCGTCACTATCACATGTCTTTTATTGCTCCTATTCGCTCTGCTTGTATTTATCGCCGTCAAAAAGGGAGGGGGCGCATTTGCAGGAAAACCGGTGAAAGTGGCGGACAGGGAACTTGTCGCCGCCGACTGGAACAGGACGAAAAGCCAGCTTTTCTACATCCCGCCTGACGAAGCAATAGCCAGAATTGAAGAGTTCCTCATCAAATATGAGAAGGCGATTCCGCCGGACATAATGGAGTCCGTCGAGAAGAACAAGGCTGACATTCTGAAGATCAGAAGGGAAAAGGATGCGTTGAATACTCAGGTCAAGGACTTCGAGAACGAATTGTTTCTTATTCGGAATCTCATCGGACAGGACATTCTCAAGCAGTCGGTTGAAAAAGTAATTTCCTTGAAGCTCAGGATGGAGGCGATACTTGATGTAAGCGCGAAAAAGCCTGCTGTCTTTGTTCTTCCGCCTGCGGACAGGGCGCTTATAAACGACTGCTATCTGAAGATAACGGAGAAAATAATCGCATTTGAAAAGGAGCAGGCGCGCCTTCAGAGAGAGGCGGAGGAAAAGGCTGAAAAAGAAAGGCTTGAAAAGGAGCGCATCGCGAGAGAGCAGGAGGCTCAAAGACGCCGCCAGTCTCTTGCGGACAACGCCTTGATTGACTCATACTTCATTGCGTTGGATGCATATGCTTCCGCGCCTCCTCAGAAGAAAGACGTCTCCGCGCTTCAAAAGGCGATTTCGCCTCTCTTGGCTGAAAAAAGTGTCTCCCCCGAATACCGGAAGAAAATAGAATTTCTGAACAGCTACGCCGTTTGGGATCCTTCGACATTGATCGGGAAATATTCTGACGCGCTAGTCGGCAAGCCGCTTCCAATTCCAGATTTAGATCAGCAGTTCAAAGTTGTCGAAATCGGCGAAAAGGGGATCAAACTGAACAAGTCGCTCGATGCTGGAAGCACAGGCAATAAAGTTATTGTTCCAAAGACAGTGCAGTGGAAGCAGATCTCCCCGGCAAGCATGCTCTCTCTGCTGAAATTGTGCGTCCCGGCGCAGGGCACCATTGGTCCGACAGAAGTTCGCCAAGTCTTGCTCTATCTGATTGCAAATGGTGTATCTGGCGATGCAGGCGAACTTTACGAGCGACTTCTCTCCCAGGACAAAAGTGAGGCAAACACTTGGATTTCGCTTGCGGACGATTTTTCTTCAGCTCGTCAAGAGGCTGAATCGTCGAAAAAATGGCAGGAATATCTCGTCCTCTCGAAGGAGGCTAAGTATTATGATGCCGCAACTGCTCTTTGCTCGCTCTATTTCTCTTCTCCCAGGCAGTTCAAAAAGAGATACTCGAGGGAGATGGAGCTATGCTTCCAGGAACTCCGAAAAATCAGCCCTCAGGCGGATGCCGCCTCGATGATTGTAAAATCTTCCCAGAGCATGGCGGAAAAAAATTATATGAAGGCTCTCGCATTTGCGGCAAGCTCAAGAGCCAGAATAATCAATGCAAATGACAATCCGCCCAGCTTGACGGGCGCCGCCGATGCGTCTTTGGCGATTGCCGTTTCGAGCGTGGCGGCAAACAGGGGAATAAAAGATCCCAAGAATATCCGCGCGCCTTTCACCCAGCTTGCAAAGGACAATCCCGCCTACCCCACTATAGCATACCAGTTGCTTTTAGACGGCGGGTCGCTTTCTACAAACCGGAAGGCGCTCGACACCATGCTCATGACCGGCTATCTGTCTTTGGGAGCCTGGAGCACTGCAAATAAAATGTTCGCCGAGGGCAAAACGCTAGAGACCAAGAAACTCGTAAAAGATGGAAAAAAACTCTTCCCCTGGAATCTTTCATTCCTCGTCTCCAACGGACTCCTCATCCTTAAATTTGGAAATGAATCCCGCGGATTGGAGATCGCTCTCTCGGAGATGCTTAAGTCCGCCAATTCATATATCGAAGAGCCTCGGGGAAAGGTCTCCCTCGCCCTTGCACTCGAGTTTTCTCTGCTGATCAGAAACCGAATTAAAATTATGGAGACAGCCTCAGCCATGGTCTACAGCAAAAATGACGAGCAGACGAGCAGAGCTGAATTCAGGATTGGACTTATTGAGCTGATCGCAAAGCACGGAATGCCGGACACCAGTCCGGAAATCTTAGAGGAGGCATTCCAGCGTTTCACAGAAAGATTCTCATCTCTACCAGAAGCGGCAGGCGATTTTGCCTTCCTCAAGACTGTAGTATACTTGAGCAAAGGCAATATGAGCCTCTCGGAAGATCAGATTAAGACATTTTCCGGCAAACTGCTCGCACCTGATCTCTGCTCCATGCTTCTGTCCTCAGTTGTGGCAAAAGCAATGCTCTCCGACCACTACGTCAACCCGATGTGGCCGGTTCTGTCAAGAATCTCCGCCAACAGGTACGACAGCGTGGCTGACAATTCCTGGATTGACTCCGCCCTCCTGCGCCTTTCTCTCGCAAATACGCTTCAAAAAATCTGCGAAAGAATTGACGAGCTTGCCCTCTTGCCCGATATCGCATCCATCAGATACCAGCCCAAGATGGTTCTTCTGTCTGCCGCCATCTCTGCTAGGACACCAGCGGCAAGCCAGGAAAATCCGGTCTTGACGGCAGAGCGCTTTCTCCGCGCGTCCGATTCATGCTCCGAACGCGACCTGCTCCTCCTTTCCGCACTCTCCGATCCAGGAAAATCGCTGGAATTTCAGTCCAAGTTCGCTTCTCAGGGCTTTGTCGAGGACTCTCTATGGGCGGCATGCATCGGGCTGATACTCAATGCCGGCGACAAGCAGAAATTCGACGAGATAGAAAAAGAGCTCATGCTGAACTGGCAATTGCTTTCCTGGAACGAAAGGCTTTTCTTCAAAAGACTCAAAACGATGGCGACAACAAATTGAAAACTTGCAAGATACTAATTGTTGACGACGAGCTGAGCATAATTGAGGTTCTGAAAAGACTGCTCGTCAAGGAAAATTACTCCGTCTCGACCTCCCTCGACGGAAACGAGGCGCTCTCAAAGCTGAAGGAAGAGGTCTTCGACCTCATGATAACTGATGTGCGCCTCCCTGGCATAGACGGACTTTCCCTCCTCAAGCAGGCGAGAGAACTCCAGTCCCATCTTGCAGTAATCGTGATGACAGCATACGCCGACGTCGACAATGCCGTACTTGCGATGAAAAATGGCGCCTTCGACTACATAACCAAGCCTTTCAAATTCGATGAAATTCTCCTCACAATACAGAGAGCTCTGTCATACGAGGATGCCCTGGCTGAAAATGAAGTGCTAAGATCCCGCCTTGGTGCGACAAGGCATTTCGAACTGCTCGTGGGCGACAGCGCCCCAATGATGAACGTTTACAGGCTGATTGAAAAAGTCGCAAAAACAAACAGCACGGTGCTTATAAGGGGAGAAAGCGGCACAGGCAAGGAGCTCGTCGCCAAGGCCATCCATTCTTCAAGCCCGAGACACTCCGAAGAATTTGTCACAATCAATTGTGCCGCCCTGCCGGAAACCCTTCTCGAATCCGAGCTATTCGGATACGTAAAAGGCGCTTTCACCGGTGCAAGCTACAACAAGAAAGGGCTCTTCGAACTCGCCCACAACGGCACAATCATGCTCGATGAAATCAGCACAATGCCACTCAGCATGCAGAGCAAGCTCCTGAGAGTCCTCCAGGAAAAGGAAATCAGAAGGGTAGGGGGGACGGCAAGCATTCCCGTTGACGCAAGAGTCGTCGCCGCCACGAACGAAAATCTCGAAAAGAAGATTAGCGACGGAACATTCAGAGAAGACCTCTACTACAGGATCAGCGTCATTCCCGTCGAAATACCGCCGCTCAGAGAACGGAAATCGGACATCCCCCTCCTCATCGCGCATTTTCTCGAAATTTTCGGACGGGAGAACAACCGCGCTGTTGACATCACTAGGCAGGCGATAGAGGTGCTCTCAGAACAGTCGTGGCCGGGAAACGTCAGAGAGCTCGAAAACATGCTTAAAAGACTAGCGACATTGTGCGAAAACAACCTCATAAAGCTGGACGACATCCCGTCGTCCATGCGTAAAAACTGATGTCCTTAAAAACAAAGGAAACAAGAATGAAACGACTCAGCTCAATCCTTTTTGCCGCGATCGCATCTACCGCAATCGTACTAGCCTGCGCATCCTGCGAAACATTTAAAAAGCACATGCACAAGCCGCAGTGCATCATAACCCTTAACCAGATTGTGAAATATCAGAGGGCCAGCAGACTCGAAAAGGAGATCAGCACCGTCAGCGGCGAGAATATTTGGATAAACGTAAACCCGTATCTCCATTCAAAATCAATCAAGGAGATCGAGCTTCTTCCCATTGACGGCAAGCCCAACTACTTCGACCTTCTACTGCATCTCGATTATCAGGGGAAATTGACCTGGATGCAGATAAGCTCCCAGTTCGCGCACGAAAAAATGGCGTTCATCATTGACGGCGTATGCTACAAGACTTTCATCCCTGAGCGCGTCGTATTCGATGACGAGAAGGAAAATGTGACAGTGAAAGTCAAGGGCCCCTTCGAAAAGACCATCGCAGAAGAGCTTCAAAGGCTATCCGTTCCAAACTACGAATACTATCACCGAAACGACTGAAAAGGGCAGGGGGCTTAAAATGAGCGGCAATCTTGAAAAATTGGAGTCGCTGATACTCGAAGCGACAGAAAAGGACGACAAATCCCTCCTTTCGGAAATTCGCGTGCTTCTTACAGATTCCTCGATCTCCGGAGAATCCCTGGATGCCTGCGCGTCCACCCTCTTCGAAGCCTGGTCTGGAAAAATTGAAAGCTCTGAAAATAGATCCAAATTCTGCCTTTCGCTGGACGGACTGCCGCTCTCAGACAGTCACCTTCTAAGAAATGCAATCGAAGCTTCAGCAAAACGTTTCGCTCCATCATCCCTCCCAAAATCGCTTGTCGCAAAATTCATAGAGGCAAGAAATCCACAAGTCAAGCCAGACTCTCTTTTCAAAAGGGCGATAGTCTTGCAGAATCTCGCCCCAGAACGCATTTTCTTTTCAAAACAGACTGGACTGGGGAAAATATCCGAAATTGATCTTTTCACTGATTCCGTCATCCTCAAGGACATTAAAAACGCTGACGCAGGAAAAATGCGTATAGCTGAGGCTCTTGACTCTCTCTCAATATTTTCAGAAGCGCTCAGTCTGGAAAAGTTCCGTGAAATCGCGGGCTCGCACCCGAACGAGATTTTTTCTTCCGTCTCTTCTTTTCTGCCAGCAAAACTCTCGCCAAAAGACCTGGATGCAATTTGCAGGGCTCTGCTTTCCGCCGCAGGATTGGATGCAGACGCAATTATGCGGATTTCGCAGAAATCCCATGCTCACAGTTCTAGCGCAGTATCCCAAAAAAACGAAGAGTCCGAAGAAGACATATCCCTGCTGAAATCCCGCAATATGAAGGAACTCTGCCATTTCTTGAAAAAGCGGGCTGAGCTTGATGCAAATGATCCTCCGACAGAGCCTGAATTGGCTTGGGCAAGAAAAATATTCGAGCGCGACCACGAGGACAGTCCCAGGGCGAAAATCCTCTATATGGAGACCCTCGCCCTTCTGCTGGACACGCATCTTGCAGACGAGACAGTCAAAACTCTTTCCGACCTTTTCCAAAAGCCATTCCTCTTTCCTGTCAATCCGTCGGAATTTGACACTGAAACATGGAACTCTCTTCCGCTTTCCCCCGCCAAAACACTTCTTTCTGCCATAAAACTCCTGAAGACTGAAGACTATCTGCTGGAACTATTTACAAGGCTTCCCCTGAAATGCATGCAGTCGTGCCCATTCGAACAGAGTTTCAGGAGCGCCTTCGAGGCGGGTCTGATAAAAATCGAAACAAGTCCTGACATCTTCCTCTGGGCATGGAAAAACCGAAGTAAATTCAAAAAAATGGTAGGAAACTTCTTCTCCCATAAGCAATATTTCAAATTTCTCACATCTTCATCTACTCAAACAAAAAAGGAAATCAGAAATCTCCTCATTTCCAGTAAGGAATATCAAAAAACAGTTCTGGATCTCTGCAGAAACGAGGAAGAATTGAGAGATTTCATCGAGATGATGAGAGATTCTGAAGATTTCAGCTACGACGAAAGAAGCTCCTGCATCGTGAAAATTTCAAGAGATTCACAAAAATTGAAGGATTTCCTCAATTCCGAAAAGGGCAGGGGACTTCAATCCAACAGAAAAAAATCAGACCCGGGCGCGAACCCGAGCGGTCAATCGCAAGCGCCGATTTCAGTTTCTCTCAGATCATACAGACTTAAGGCAAAAGAGCTTGAAAGTATAATTAACAAGGAATTGCCTCTTAACAGCGCCGCAATCGCACATGCAAGAGAATACGGAGATCTCCGTGAAAATGCCGAGTACTCTGCGGCCAAAGAAAGGCAGAACTACCTATATGGAAGACGGGACATGCTCGAAAAAGAGCTTTTATCTGGAAAAGTCCTCGACTTCTGCCAGATTGTCCTCAGGGACAAGGCAATACCTGGTTCTACAGTAGAAATTGCGATTGACGATGGAACTAGTGAAAAATACCACATCCTTGGCGCCTGGGACAGCGAACCAAACTCGCAGATCATTTCATGTGAATCTGCCTTGGCTCAGTCAATCGTCGGAAAATGCGTAGGAGTCTCCATTCTACTTTCAAACGGGCACAGCGCGACCATCCGGGCAATATCCCCCCTGCCCGATGAAATTGCTTCAAACTACTCAAAATACGAAAACTGACAAATACTGTCGAATCTGCCTCGAATCCAAGCGGATGGGATTTTTTCTATTTTCATCCGGATTCCGCAGTCCAAATAATTTCTACACAGCCGACTTATTTACAAATCTCGGCGTGCGTCTTGCCTGAGTGCTTTCATGAACAACTTATTAACAGGCATGTTTTAATGATATCACAACTAATTGCATTGCAGATAGTTACACCATTAACATCCCCTTATAAAAGACAGACGCGACTTAACATAAGATATATTATGCGACGTTGCTAATGGACAGCAGGGGGGCTGACTGCTGTCGGAATCGGAAGCTAGAATTCTCTAATCAATGCCGAATTCACAAGAATAACCTGATGAGCTTTTTGTTTGAAACTTTGTCGCAGTCTGATTTGCAGAGTGTTTGACTTTTCCAATACGCGGGATATTCGTAGGAGTCAACATTCACTCACAAGCCAAATTTGGAGCCTTTGAACTATGAAGATTCTTGTCGTCAATGCCGGAAGTTCCTCGCTTAAATTCACACTGTTCAGCATGTCGCAGGAAAAAATGCTTGCGAAGGGGCAGATTGAGAGAATCGGACTCAGCGGTCCGCTGATGAAGTACCAGAGACACGATGGCATCGCAATCGAAGCCAGCGTGAAAGTCAATTCCTATGTTGACGCGCTCGAAAGAATTTCCGAAAAACTTGTGGATCCTGATATTGGGGTGGTGAAATCCCTCAGTGAAGTCCAGGCCATTGGGCACCGTGTCGTGCATGGGGGAGAAAGAGCGACCAGGCCCGCGATCATTGACTCGCAAGTGAAAGGGATAATAAAGGACTGCTTTGCACTGGCGCCTTTGCACAACCCCCCAAACATGAGCGGGATCGAGGCATGCGAAGCGATGTTTCCGGGGATCAACAATGTCGCCGTCTTCGACACCGCATTCCATCAGTCAATGCCGCCGGAGTCCTATCTATACGCCCTCCCCTACGAGCTGTACACAAAATACGGAATACGCAGATACGGCTTTCATGGAACATCGCACAACTACGTGGCGAGAACAACAGCAAAATTCCTGGGAATCCATTTCAATCAAATCAAGCTGATCACTTTCCATCTCGGCAACGGATGCAGTGCCGCGGCGATCAACAAAGGAGTCGTTGTTGACACTTCGATGGGAATGACGCCGCTCGAAGGTCTTGTAATGGGAACTAGGTGCGGCGACATTGATCCTGCCATCGTTATAAGGCTATTCACGCTTGGAATGAGCGCGGAGGAGGTAGACAAAATTCTCAACAAGAAAAGCGGGCTTCTCGGGGTCGGCGGCATTAACAGCAGTGACATGAGAGACATAATCAAGGCCGCAGATTCAGGAGATCAGCAGGCTCTCCGCGCTCTTCGCATGTTCGTTTCAAGAATCGTCAAATACGCCGGATCTTATTTCGCGCTCCTGGATTCAGCCGACGCGATCGTCTTCACAGGCGGCATCGGCGAATACAGCTCGGTCATCCGCGAAATGATACTGTTGAAGCTATCCTGCCTCGGGTTCGAACTTTCCACAGAAAGAAATAATCAATGCAAAGGGTTGGCAGGCATAATCAGCACCGACAAGAGCCGCTTCAAAGCCGTGGTTATGCCTACAAATGAAGAACTTATGATTGCCAGAGAAACGCTCGAAGTCGTCTCCCAGGGAAACATTTCCGAGGATTCGGACGCTAATTAAGTCAAACATAAACGGAGGTTCCAATGTCCGCTCTTGACGCTTTTATCGCGAAAGCCCAGTCTGCAAAAAAGAAAATCGTACTGCCCGAAGGACACGATCCGCGGGTTCTCAAAGCGGCGTCAATCATCGCTGAAAAAGGCATAGCCGAAGTGGTCGTTCTCGGATCCGAAAGCGAAATTTCAGAATCCTGCAAAAAGGCTTCTGTCTCCGCAACCGGCTTCTCGACAATGGATCATTGCAAATCCGACTTGCGCGAATCCTTCTGCAGGGAACTCTGCGAAATTCGCGCAAAGAAGGGCATGACGATGGAAAAGGCCGCCGAATACATGTCCAACCGCCTTTTCTTCGGAGCAATGATGGTGAGGAAGGGCAATTCAGACGGAATGGTCGCAGGGAGCATAGCATCGACACCTGACATGCTAAGGGCGGCATTCACGGTGATTGGCACCGCCCCGGGTCTGAAAATCGGAAGCAGTTGCTTCATCATGGATCTGAAGACCCCTGCTCCGAACGGCGAACAGACACTTCTTTACGCCGACTGCGGAGTGAATCCGAATCCAAACGCGGAAGAGCTTTCCGACATTGCCATTGCAACGGCGTCAACATATAGGGCATTGATGGGAAAACAGCCGAAAATCGCTTTTCTCTCCTTCTCGACCTTTGGCAGTGCACAGCATGAGAGCTTGCAGAAGGTGGTTGAAGCGACAAGAATCACCAGCAGGCGCATCTCGGAGCTGAAGCTCGACGTTCTGCTTGAAAAGTCCGAAGTCCAGGCGGATGCCGCCATAGTTCCATCCGTTGCAGTGAAAAAATGCGCCGACAGCGTCCTGAAGGGGCAGGCGAACATTCTGATATTCCCTGACCTCAACGCTGGCAACATATGCTACAAGATCACAGAACGTCTTGCTGGTGCCGCCGCCTATGGTCCTATACTGCAAGGACTTGCGAAGCCGCTAAACGATCTCTCCCGGGGCTGTTCCGCCGAGGACATTGTTGGCGTCGCCGCGATCACAGCATGCCAGGCAATGGCGATATGATGCACCTCGCTTCTGTCACTTCCGGACCTGGCGGCACGTTTCCATCTGCCCCATCTGGTCCGCCTATATGAATTCCAGACTGGACGTTCTTGAAGATCTGGGCGTTGTCTTCGCCGCCGGCGGATCCGGGAGCAGATTCGAAAGCGGAAATGCTGAAGAAAACAAGCTCTTCGCCGATTTCGAGGGGCTTCCTGTCTTCATCCACAGCATAATGAATTTCAGCAAGGCATGTCCGCAAAAAAATATGGCGCTCGTGATAAATCCGCTCCTGCGCCAAAGATTCCTCGCAACTCTCTACAAATATTTCCCCAATTCCGAACTGAGAATATGCGACGGCGGACAAAGCCGAATGCATTCGGTGTTCAATGGACTGTCAAGACTCCCGGATGGTCTAAAATTCGCCGCGGTCCATGATTCGGCGCGCCCGCTGACCTCCTCGAATCTCCTGATCAACGCATACAAATGCGCCCTGCTCCATGGAAGCGCGGTCGTCGGACGGCGCGTCTGCGATACTGTAAAAAGAACCGACAAGGACTCCTTTGTCCTCGAAGAAATTTCCAGGGAGGGCCTCTGGCGGGTGGAAACCCCGCAGATCTTCATTAAAGGCGACTTGCTCGCCGCATACGAGAAAGCCTTCAAGGATGGATTCAAATCAACCGACGATGCGGGAGCAATGTCGCATGCCGGACATCCGGTCAGAATGTTCGAGAGCAGTGAAAGAAACATCAAAATAACCTACCCCGGCGACCTCAAACGGCTCCGAACCGAATTGTAGTTAAAAAATCAGATACGGTTGCTCCAGACGCAAGTCCCCTCCCCTCCCCTTTTCACCTTTTATAACTTCACGGATGCAGTATCTCAAGTTGCGCAGTCTGCTGAGACAAATGCCGGCAAGAATGCGAACAATACTGCTCGGACAATTTTAAATTTCAGAGCTCCGATGTCAACGCCATTCCGTAACTTTCTGAATTTGGCGGTTTGAATATTTCCGTT
>DYRX01000061.1 GCA_020718525.1 Victivallis vadensis | reverse complement strand
AACGGAAATATTCAAACCGCCAAATTCAGAAAGTTACGGAATGGCGTTGACAACAGACGGAGATTGAAGAGAATTATCACATAATAGAGGACGGAAAAGCCAAGCTCGAAGCTGGCAAGCTCGCATTGTCAGCAGGCAAGATGGAGTACGGGCTGTCGGAAGACAACATATTCCTGAGCTTCGGCGACATGATTCTCACAGGCGGAGAAGGTTTCAAGGATGCCAGGACAATCATAGCCTTGGGTGAAAAACTCGTCGCCGAAGGTGAGGAGAAGATTGAAATAGGACAACTGCGTCTCGATGCTGGCAGGCTGAAACTCAGCCAGGGAAGGGAGGAGTTGAGCCTGGCAAAAGGGGCGCTCATCTCATGCGCATTCCTTGGCGCTTTTTTTGTATTTTTAGCGATTTCGCTCGGAATCTACTGGTGCCGATCCTACAAGTGCCGGAAATAGAATGCAGATACTTCAGAATTCCTGACTCGTGGAAATTGCTGTTGTTGGGATTTATCTGCCTGTGCGAGCACGCAGACAGGTCGGTCTCGGGGTCGGAACTTGCCTGCGCGCTCGCGCAAGCAGGTCGGGATCGAATATTATTCCCATGCATCAATTCCGATTCCGATAGCGACCCCGATTGAAACAAATCCAACATATGTATTTCCCGTAAGATTATAATTTCCCCTATACGGCTTAAGAAGTCTGAAATTGCACTCCCGTGCTTAATACAGTAGTCTTTAACTGTTTTTCAGACTGCCGGAGTCCGGCGGAACGCCGTTGCCAGAAGCGCAAGTCCGAGCATGAGGGCCAGCGTCAAAGCGAATGCGGACGCGAGATCGGAAAAGTCCCTCCATTTGGAGCGCGTTTCCGCTTTGAAGGAGACCTCCATTGGTGCACCTGGCTCTATCTGGAGAGCGCGCTTGAAGGTCAGCTTGCTCCCCCCTTCCGGAAGATCCGGGCGGAGCGGATGCGGAGTGGCGATCGCCGCCTGCTGCTGCTGGTTCATTTTGTCGGATATCTGCTGAAGATTGTATGTCTCGGCACTACCAAGCTGTTGTTTTGCCTGCGCCGCGCTCTGCACCTGCGGAGCGATCTGCAGCGGAGCATTCACTGTATTGGACGAGTTGTCAGGCAGATTGTTCTCCTCTGAATGCGCCCCCTTCGACGACCCCTTCTTCATGCGCGCCCTAGTGTTGCTCAATGCAACAATGGACTGGTCGCGCTGGACCTGCTGGAGCTCGCCCTGTATGTCGCTGTTCAGCTCGCGATCCGTCTGTGAAAGTGCGGATGCAGTCTGGTACGCCTCATACGCCTCGCTGATCTTTCCCGCCTTTACAAAACTGCTCGCCTGATTTCTCAGATCTTTCGCCGCCGCGATGGTCCTGTCCCTCTGCATGCGGTTTTTCGCGTCGTAGTCCTCTATGCTGGCGAGAACCAGGGACATGAAAGACGTGTCGGCCCAGTCAAGAGTTCCGCCGAAAGAGCTGTATTCGAATTTGTCCGGAAGATAGAGATTCCAGGTGAGATTTTTCAGAGGCAGGTCGAAGGATGGTCCATTATATGACTGCAGACTGCGCGTCCATCCGGAACTTGGCTGGTAGGAGTAGATTATCTCTACACACTGATCCTTGCCTCCGCCTGAAATGGACTGCTTGAGCGGAATGAGCAGTGTGTCAGTCTCGCGGGCGGCATCAACTGCCTGCCCGTCAATTGAAACCGACCAGACGGCCGATCCCGAAGGAAGATTGACTCTGATGAAATTTTCATTCCCGTTCATGAGGGAAACCCTGACCGTGCTGATGATTCTGCCTTCGCTCGAGACGGACGAGTCCACAGTGACATCCTTTATCTGCGCCTTGAGCAGTTCCGCCGTCTTATGGCGCTTGACGTCCAGCAAAACTGAAAAGTCACCTCCAATCGTGCGGTAGCACATGACCGCCTTCGCAAGCCTTTCATATGGGATTTTGAAGGATTCTATGGGAATTTTTCTCATGTCCATCTCGGAGATTTCCCCTTTGCTTGAATCCAGACCAATCTGCAAGGCGTCGTCGGAAAGAATTGCCAGATAGCCCTTTTGAAGTTCGGCGCCTTCGGCTACAACCGGCAGAATTTCGACTTTGCCGTCCCTTCCAAAGGACTGCCTGTAATGCAGTTCGAGCCTGAATTTCTCGGACACTTTCTGCTGAAGTTCAATCTCCCATATGTTTTCCCCGATCTTCTGAAATCCAAGCATGTTGGCGGCGGAAAATTCTGGTGTCTCGGCATTCGCAGGGAGCCTGATCTTGAAGTGCTTGATCCCGGCGTTCTCAATGCTGTAGTGAATCCGGGCGTCAGTCTCGATCGCCCCCTCGGAGAGCTTCGATATCTGAAGGACTTCAGCCTGAATCCACGGAGCGACGGTCTCGAAGGACGCCTTGAGCTCCCAGTCCGCTCTGACGATTGTGAAAGACTGCATGGAGCCACTGCGCGAAGAGGCGAAGCCCTCGGTCTTGACTTCAAGTCCCTTGCGGTCTATTATCTCCATACGCGTTCCGCGTTCGACCGATATGTTAAGCTCGCCTTTCAGCTTCTGCGAATTTCGCACGGATATCTTTGGAATCATGAGCGGCGATTCGCGCTTTTTATCCAGAAATAGCGAGATGCGCAGTGAGACCGGTCCGATCATGCGCCTCTCGAAATGGACAGTTACGCAGTGGATCCCCTTTTCACTGATCTCGTCCCAGTGCTGAATTGCGTCGCCTGATATTCTGTCTATGTCGAAGGATTCAGGAATGTCCAATGTGACAGAGAAGATTCCGGATTTTGCGATTTCCAGCGAGAGGTCGGAGTTCAGGACTGTGCGCTCCTCCTCGAAAATGACAGAGCACTTCTCCTCGACTCGGATTTCCGCGTCAACCGGGACAGCCTTCACTAGCGCGCTTGCCGGCATTGCCTGGTAACGGAAGGCCTTTTTGAGACTCTGCCTCAGCGTTCCGGCAGATGCCGAGCCGCCCAGGAAATCGGCAGTGTTTATGCTGTTGAGCCCTTCGGAAGATTCGACCTGCACCTGTACGGAGGCGTCTGCGGAAATTCCAACTGTTCCATGCTCCCTGCTTGCGTCGCGCACCTTCAGGACACCGAGCTTCGCCTCGTACGGAAGATTGCAGTTCGGGATCTGCGTCACGATTTCCATCATGTAGTTGCCATGCTTGGGCTTTGCGAGGAAAATTTCAAGCAGGTGCTTGTCCTCTTCGAAGCGCCATGCGCCAAGATCCTTCGCCTTCACCGATGTAACCTTCATGTTTCCAGGGACTTCCACTGAAAATTTTGCAGTCTCGCCCTGGGCGATCTGCACTCCAATGCTGTTGCTGATCTCGACGAAGCCCTGTGCGAAATTCGCAAGGGAGTCTATGTTCGTGAAAAATGAGACCTTCTCTTTTTCTATGTTTCTCGCTTTCGGGCGTATTCTGAAGAGCGCCCTGCTTCCTGGAACGAATGACGCCGCCGCCTGAGGAAGATTGCCCACCGTTTCGCTCCTGAAAGATACTGCATTTGGACATTCAATGTCCAAGTCCTTGCTGTCAAGTTTTGCCGTGAACGAATTCTTCAGGCACTGCGGTACATCCACTGTGAAATTGCAGATGCCACCGCCCTCGTCGCTCAGCGGAATAAGGAAGTCCATCTTGAACTGCAGTCTGCCTTCGTCCTTGATTTTCAGCACATAGTCCGAACCCAGACGGACGATTTCCGCGTCTGCTCCGTCGAGGAAACTTTTTGTGAGCACTGCAGGGGATTTGAGGACTATGAGACTGCCCCTCTTCTCAGCCTTGATCTTGAAGGAGGCTTCGGCGCTGATGGAGACCGTCGAGTCGTCCTTTGTTTTCGCCTGGATCAGATATGAGGCATCCTCTATCTGAATTCCAGGCGGAAGAGGTGTCGCCGCGTCGAGAGGAAGCATGAAGAATAGCAAGAAGATTGCCGCGGCAGTCTTCGCCAGCATCTCCACACGTGTCCGGACAAAGGCGAATCTCCATGCCGCCAGCGGAACTAGGATGGCAATAAGAAGCGCCATACCGAGCGCCGCGAGGGCGTTGAAAACCAGCCAGTGTGAAAACGCGAATAGGACGGCGGTGAGGGCAATTGAAAGAAGCAGAATCTTCAAGAGGGTGGACTTGACACGCAGAGAGCATAGGATCAGGGCGGACGCCGCGAAAGCGCCTGCCGCCAGATTGAAGATTGAATTCGCGGAAAAGCCCCTCATGTTCATGACTTCGATCTCAAGGCGCGGGACATCCTGTGAGACGCTGAAAAGACGCGTGAATTCACCCATGCTGACGCTGGACGCCGAGACTGGCGAAATCCTGGGCAGTCCGTAGGACGATGCGGCAAAGAACGCGGCGACGATGAGAATGGCAGAAGCGGCAGAAGATATTGCGCGCATCTTCATCCCGCCCCAGCTCCAGCCCAGTATCAGGCATGCAAGCACTGTCAGGAGCCAGGGGACTGCGAAACCCGGACGCATGCCTAGCACCGCCCAGCCGATCAGTCTGCGGAAAAGCCCGCCAAGCCCCGCGAGCTGAGGGTTTCTGAGAGGATCCATGTTGCCGCCGAACTTCACCAGATCGTAGTTGTCCGGCACCTGCAGTATCCATTTGGTGCTCATGTTTTCCAGGCCGAGCGACGGCGCTTCCAGCATGAGCTTAGACGAGGAGCCAAGCCTGCCGTACTGCCTAGCATATTCGACTTCCACTGCGATCGGCTCGTTGGTCCCCTGCTTTCTGGGAATCGGAATCAGCAGTTTCCCGTCGGCGGAGGAAACGCGTCTAGCCTCTCCGTCAACCTTCACAGACCACAGCTTCGAATCGCCCGGCAGTGAGATGCTCAGAAACTGTCTCGACGAATTCTTGATCCTGTATTCGGCTTTGGTGACGGCTTCGCCGTTCCGGTCAATGCGCGTGCTGAGCCTGGAAACATCCACGGCAATGTCCAGAAGCTTCTGCGAGCTGTAGCCGGAGATCTTCAATTTCGCCCCGTGGGGACTTCCAATGATCTTGAACGCCGCAAGCATCGGATTCTGTATCATGGCACGGCAGTCCGACGGTATTTCATCTGATTCGATCTGGCTCATGGTTTCAGATAGGCTGACGACGCCAAGCTTGAGATTTCTGACACTGCACACAACGAGGTCTCCCGTCTCCACCTGGGCGTCTTTCGCACCTATGTCGCCAAGAACACATTCAGCCTCCGCTCCTGGAAGCAGAAATTCGCAGGTTGCCAGAAGATTGAAGTCGCCGAAGATCTTGTCCTTGAAGTTCACCTGCCAGATTTGAGACGACTCGTCTTCGGAGAGCTTCTTCCAGTCCACAATGTCCCGTCCGGTGAACTCGATGTTCCTGTATTGGGGATTCATTGTGAAGAGGAGTTTGCTGACAGGCGCCCCGGAGATGTGGAATGTGAACGCGGAGCTCACATACACGGTGCCTTCGCCGACGGAGGATATGTTGAAGATGTTGGAGACGATCGTCGCCTTCTCCCTCGACACGGAAACTTCGCAGTTCCATTCCTGCCCCTTGAGCCTGTATGCGTACTGAAGCCCGGGCTCCCTCACTGGCGAAGATCCGCTGTGAATCCTTCGCAGGCCGGTCTCGCTGACCGGATTTATGAGCAGTCCCCGCGCCGCTGACAGCAGGAGATAGCCTCGCAACGATTTCGTATTTTCAATGAAGAGCGAAGGGATTTTAATTTTTGACGGGTCCTTCACATTCTTCTCGAAGCTTACATACAAATCTGTTTTGCCCATGGTATCGGGAAGAAACGGAATCTTTATCCATTTGGCGCCGTCTTTCTCAAGAAGTTCGTAGTCGTCTGGGACGACGCGCGGGCCCTCGACGCGGTTGACAGTCATATCGCCGTCGTATCTCAGCATCAGTTCTCTGAGCGGAGCGTCCTTTATATCAAGCGAACAGGCGGCCCGCGCATACATGTCCTCGTCCTTGAAGTTCACAATGTAGCTGAGATCAACCATGTAGCTGGAAATTATGTTGTCGGCTCCTGTTTCAAGGACATAATCCCCTCCGGAGAAGCGGTATGTGAAGACACTGCGCCTTGGCATTTGCAGTGAGTCTCCCTTGTGGTCGGCGAGCCGCGGAAATGAATTCGTGTCGGTCTGGCTCAACCCAGCGCTTTTCTCGACGATGAGCTTGATCGCGCCGTTTGTTCCGAACGCCATAGATCCGTCGAAGCGGAGAACCTTCTGGGGCGAGACGATCGGCAGAGTGAACTTGCAGGGAAAATCTTTGAGAATTTTTTCCGACTCGATGAAAATTTTATAGTCCCTGTCGTATTCGCGGCTGAGCAGGACATGCAATGTCTGTGTTTCGCCGTTCTGGATTATTTTCCAGTCCTGCACGTTCTCGCCGCGCACATTCAGGATGTTGAGATCAGGAGACAGCTTGAACTCCAGCTCCTTCATTTTTCCCTGTATGACGGAATAGTTGAAGATTGAACTCATCTTGACAGTTCCCGGAAGAACCAGTGCAACTATTCCGGCTTCAGCGCTTGCAACAAGCTCGGCATCAATCTTTTCCACATTTCCTCGCCAGGTAGCTGAGAAGGGTCCGTCCGGCGGAAGGATTGCGCTGAAAGTCGAAATATTTCCATCTGCGGCGTCTTTCTTCTCCATCTGAAGGGCACCGTTTATCTGCAGTTCCATATCCTTGCGCGGGACGCTGATGGAGACCGATCTTGAAATCGCCGGAGGAATCGTGAAGGTCGTCGAGCGCCAGTTCTCGTTCTTCTCGACGCGGCTTGCAAATTCAAATTTCAGCGCGCATTTTCCGGGGCTGACACATTTGAGAAAATAGCTTCCCGAACTGTTCACGATGCGAAAGTCTCCACCTCCAAAAAAGAATCCGCCGCCAAGCTTTCTGATCTCGTGGGACGTCTCCGCAATGACGCCGGACACGATGGCAAGCATTCCGGGCTCCTTGAATTCAGCTTCGAATTCGACGCTGAAGCCTATGTTGTCGTCATCGCCGATCTGTCCTGTCAAAACAACAGATTCGATTTCCCTGGCAAGCGGAGATCCTGGCGGCGGCACGGGCTTCTGCTGAGGGGCAAGCGCCGAATTGCAGGGCTGAGCCATCTGAGTCATCTCGTCCTGCGCCATCAGAGCCGATGCGAATAGGAGGAGCGAAAAGAAGCATAGCAAATTGCGGTTCATGATTTTTTCCTTTCGATATTTCTAGTCATATTTTCAGAATCTTCCTCTTATGAGCTGAAGCAGTTCATGGACTCTCGAGTCGCGCCTGTAGTCCCCTGACGAAAGTGGACTGATCTTGTCTGCGATGGAGCCGGGATTGGCAATTCCGGGGACGTCAGGATATTCAAGAAGCTCTGCGAATTCCGCAACTCCGGCGGCAAGCATGAAGCCTTCGCCAGCGCTTGCCGGATCTCCGAGCATGTCTGCGCTGTCTATCACAAATTCCCTTTCTTCGATCTCCATTGTGTCAACTCTCTGGTAGCGGATTCTCACGACTGCAATGATCCGAGGGATTCCGTCTTTTTCGGAGCGGGCCTCGAAAAGCTTCCGCTTGTCGAGCTTGAGCTCGTAGAGTGCCGTCACCGACTGTCCAGCTCCGACTTCTCCGGCATCAACCTGGTCATTCCTGAAGTCAGCCTTGCTGAGCTGTCTGTTCCGGTAGCCGATCTGCCTGTATGCGGAAACAAAATCGGGTCTGAATTCGACCTGTATCTTCATGTTTCTAGCGATCTCGTTGAAGCGCGCTGTGAATTCGTCTGTGAAGAGCTTTTCAGCGTCCTCGGCAGTTTCAACGAAGACGTAGTTGCCGTCGCCCTTGTTTGCGAGGCCTTCCAGAAATTTGTCGTCCCCGTCTCCGCCAAGAGCCACTATCGTGTTGCTTATGCCCATTCTTCCGCACTTTTCGACTTCTGCAAGCACATGCTCTGGATTGCGCGAGCCCAGATTGGAAACTCCGTCGGTGAGAAGCACGACTCTGTTGTTAGCACCGGGAATGAAGCTGTTCACGGCAAGCCTGTATGCCTCGATAAGCCCCTTCTCGAGATCGGCGCCGCCCTCGGCCCTCAGCGATGATATGAGCGGAAGAAGAGAGGCGCGGTTCTCGGCCTGATAATTGTATGCAATCAGCGACGGCCTTTCCCCGCATGCAACTAGAGTTATTCTGTCCCCGGCACGCAGTTGATCGAGCAGGCTAGGAAGGGCCTTTTTCACAAGATCTAGTCTGTTTTCGCGAGCCATCGAGCCGCTTGTGTCAATCAGGATCGTCAGTGCGGATGCTCGTCCCGCCTCGTTTCCAATACGCTTCGCCTGTATGCCAACTTTTAGAAGATAGTTCTCTCTGCGGAAAGGCGAAGGTGCAAGCTCGGCGTGCATCCCGAAAAGACTGTTTTTCGGAGACGGATACTTGTAGTCGAAATAGTTCACGAATTCCTCGGGCCTGATCGAGTCAGGTTCCGGTGTGAGACCTGCTTTCAACTGCTTTCTCGCCATCGTGTATGACGCTGTGTCAACGTCAATTGAGAATGTTGAAAAAGGCTTCTGCCTCGCATCAAGAAAAGGCAGTCCGTCCTTGAATTCATTCTGCTTGCGCTCCGCCGCCTGCAGTTCGGCAAATATCCTGTCGGCGTCGCCGAGAAGAGATTCCTCGTCCTTCAAGATTATCCTGTTCGCATTCTTGTCAATCACGATCTCGGCAGATCCTGCGAACTTCGCGCCACGCGCCTTGAGAAAGTCTCTCGCAGTCCCCTCGTCCGTCAAATCCCAGAGCTTTAAATTGACAGAATATTCCTTGGAGATTTTCTTTTTTTCCGGCGCTGGCGTCGCATCTTCATTTTTCCCTTTGCTGTCCTCAGTTATCCTGAAACTTGGCAGATATCTATATTGTACTTCTAATCCGAGCGCATTGATTCCGGTAGCATAGATACGGTTGTCCAACCCTTTCAGCGTTCCCTCGGGCCCCTTTGATATTCCTTTTTGAAGTGAAGGGGTAATCCAGGAGCCATCTGGATTTTGCTTCTTTAGAAACTCGGTCGTGAATTTCTTGTTCCATGTCTTCCATTTTTCCCCCTTAGCTTTGTTTATTTCGAAGCTCGCCTTGGTCTGACAGAACCAGCGGTACAAGTCCCATCCGTCGCCATTCGGATGATCCCAAACGCAATCGTTGAAGTTGCTTGAAAGCCACTCGTAGGCTTTCAGAACTGACTTGTCATCCCTGTATCCTGTTGCTGCTAGAGTCGCCAATGCTGAGGAAGAGGCAGTCGGACTTCCTTCCGTACTTTCCATCCTGAACCTGAAACTGCCATCGCTCATCTGAAGCATCCTTATGTAATTAGATGACTTCTCCATCGCTTTTTTCAATTTTTCTTCACTGTTTACTCCAGACATATAAGCCGACTTTAAGGCCCTAATGTTCCATGAGTTGAAAGGAAGGTCGGTCCTGCTGGAATTTTTATCGTAATTGTATGTAAAACTTCCGTCATCTTTTTGAGCGTCAAGAATCTTTCCCGCTGCCTTGTCAACAAGAACTTCCAGCATTGGGATTCTTGTCATTCCGTATGCTTCCCCGACTGCGTATGTGGTCAATGCATGCACTGGAAGAAAGCCGCTCTCATTTCCTGAAACTGCGACTGTCTCAGCTTCGAGATTACTGACCAGTTTCTTTATTCCCTTGAGCACGCAGGCGCCGAATTCGGCAGACGATGGAGTCTCTCCGTGTGCAAGGAATGCCAGTACCGACAAGGCAGTGAGCGCCTTGGATTCCGGTTTTGAAGGATCTTCTCCCCAGGATCCGTCACTGTTCTGATGATCCATCAGCCACTTAAGAGACTTATTCAAATTGGATTCTGTTCTAGAACTGCCTCCATATTCTTTAAGCGCACTTTTTCTGCTCGAACCAGATCTTGATGCCATGCTTGGAAGAATGTATTTTGAGGAGGAAGGCTTTACAGCCAATACGTTCCCTTCTGACTCTTCAATTTTCCTTTCAGAATTGTCTTTTTCAAACTTGCTTGCCGCTATGCTGTCATACGCAACAGTGCCGGAGTCTAGTATTTGAAGCTCATCCACGGAACCTTTTTTTTCCCCTGCCTCAAGGTCTGAGACCTCAAGTTCTAGCTGCTTCCTATTATTTTCCTTGGATTGAAGTTCTTTTGCCTTAGACGGACTGCTCGATGGCTTTGCCGCAGGCGGAGGAGAGGCTGGAAAGGCAGGAGCATCCATCTTTTTTTCATCATACGAATAAGAATCGCTGTCCCGCGCAATGTCTTGACGTTCCTTGAGCTTGGCTGTCTCCAGCTTCCTGACGGGGGCGCTCTGGAGGGAAATATCAGGAGCGGCTTCCGACTTGTCCGTCCCAGCAGTTTCAGCAGATGACACCGTCTCGGAAAACCCCTGCGCATGGCCGTCAACAAATCCCATAGATCCGCTTGGAGGCGTTTCGCTTATTTTTTTTGAGTCCGCGATTTTGTTCAAAGGTAAAACTTTAGCCTGAGCATTTGATTTATCTTCATTTTGCGTAGGAGCCATAAACTGAGCGTAATCTCCATGGTCGTGCAGTTCTTTCCCTTCTCCGGTCGAGAAACGGTCAGAGTACTCGTGAGAATACATTCTTACGGCAAGACCAATCTGCTTGAGATTGCTTCCGGAGTTTATCCTCCTAGCCCTTTCTCTCGCACTGCTTAAAGCTGGAAGCAGCATTCCCACCAGTATTGCGAGGAGTGCGAAGATTATCATAAAGTTGAAGGCTATTTTCAAAACTGGTAAATCTGAGGGCAAGCGTTCGGGTCTGTCAAGAAGCCATTTCCAAAAAATATTCTTTTTAAGCGGATTCTTCTCCGCGCTGAATATTTTTCTGTAGTTGTGCGCTTCGAGTGAGTCCGAGATTTTCTGGTTTTTGAGAGCCTCCTGAGTTTTTTCGAAGGTTTTTGCCATCAGCCGGAGTTCCTGTGCGCAAGTTTCGCAATTGGAGAGATGTTCGTCGAGCAAAGCCTTGTTTGCGGGACTGATCTCGTCTGCGCGCATGTCCGTGATAAGCTTTGAATATTTATTGCAGTTCATTTCTGAGCCCCTCCGCAAGCCTTTTCATTGCGTGATGAAGTATGAATCCGACGTTTCCTACGCTGAGTCCGGTAATATACGCGATCTCCTTGTAGCTCTTGCCATGTTCGAGCTTTAGCAGAACGACCTCTTTTTCAGAGGGCTTGAGCTCGGCGATCTTTCCTCTGATGTGCTGAAGGCTGTCCTCGCGCTCTGCGGCGGCATCCGGTCCCTCGGAAGATTCTTCCAGCGGCAAGTCTTCCATATTTGAGATGTCCAGGTGCATCTCGAACTTCTTTCTCGCCGACTTGAGCTGGTCGAAGCAGTAGTTTCTGGTGACCTTGTAGAGCCAGGGCTTGAGCTTGCCTATCTTGTCCATGCGGCCCGCCTGCGAAATTCGCACAAGCTTTATGAAGGTCTCCTGGACGGCATCCAGGGCGCAGTCCCGGTCGCAAAGAATGCGCGCCGCATAGCGTATGAGGGGAGCCTCATGCGATTTGACGATTTCGCCTATTTCTGTCATTGCATGCTCTTCCAAGCTTGCCTTTCAGCAGTTCTGCCACAGCCTTTCACATGCTATGACGAGTCTGCATCGCTGTTTATTAGATATTTTTTGAAAAAACTAAAAGAGAGCATCACAAATGTTGGCGCTTGAGCATGAAGTCCAGCAGATCAGCAAGTTCGATAATTTCTCCGTCTCTTCTGACGGCTCTTTCCATTCTTCGGAAAATTTCTCCTCCGGACTGCTGTTTCAGGCATTCGATGTCGCCGACTATCGCCATTTCCTTCCTGCATCTCGTGTGGGCGACATTTATTCTGTTCGGATCTCCGACAAAGCCGGTTCCGCGTCCCTCATTGCTTCTGACATAGCTTATGATGACGAAGTCGCTTTCGTTGCCCTGGAAGCTGTCAACGGTCGAAATCCTGTTCTGCAGAAACAAGTCCCAGTCCGAGTCGGACATCTCAGGTCTGAGTGATTTCGCAGTTTCCTTGTCGAGCATTTTTCTTATCAGCTTCGCCTGCAGTCTGTATGGGGTTATGACGGTGATTTGATTAAGTTCGTATTTTGAGAGGCCCTCGTAGATAAGCTTGACGCATATTTCAGCTTCGCATGGATTCTCTATTCCCGGCTTGTTTCCTTCGAGAAAAATTGTTTCGCACTTCTTCTGCTGTGGCAGGGAGCTGGTGCTGTAGAGCCTGACGGTTGACTGCGGATATTTTTTCTGCCTTTCCGCGAATGGGAGCTTGAAATATTCCGCCTGTTCGCTGGTCTTGACGGCTGCATCATAGAAGAGAGTCGAGGCGAAGCGCAGCAGCCTGGGATTCTGGCATCTGTATGATTTTCTGAGCATGATCACGGGGATTTTCCGCTCGACTGCGAGCCATTCGATGGCGCTGACAGAAAGGAGGGAGCGGAGGCGTTTGTCCATGACTCCATGTTTTTCTGAAATTCTCCTCATGGTTTCCTGGGGCAGAGGAAATGGCGGCAGTTGCTGATGATCCCCAAAAAGGATTGCGCGTTTTGCGAATTTCGCGCAGAGCAGGAATTCGTCAATTCTAGACATTCCCGCCTCGTCGAAGACCACGGCGTCAAAGAGACCGTTCTGCCCGGCATCCTTCTCGATGAGGCTGTTCTTGAGGAGTCCGACCTGGGTGCCGGCATATATTCCGCCGCCATTCAGGAGGGTTCTGCCGTTGGAGAATTTGTCAATGTTCTTGTTGTCGCCGATCCAGTATTTTTCCATCACGTCTGGCGCGATCGAATTCGCGTAGGAGCCGAAGCGCAGAATGGGAAGATCCTTCAGTCTTCTGCAGATGTTGTCAACTGCGGTGTTGGACGGTGCGGTCGCGAGTATGCGCTGTCCCTTTCTGCAGAGGAATTCCAGGACGGCCTCTAGTACTCTTGTCTTGCCGGTTCCCGGAGGTCCCTGGACGATTACAAGCGGGTTCAACATGTCGCATGCGGCGGCGAAAGCCGATTTCTGGGAGTGATCGAATCCGTCGGTCAGGCTGTTTCCGGCGCTGTCCTTGGAGGCTCTGTGCCTGCTTGGCGCTATTCCCAGCGCAGAGTCGAGAGCCGATCCGTCCTTTGCGAGTTTTCCGGACGAGAAATCCTTTCCCATCGTTTCAAGTGATGCGGCGATGAGAGGCCTGGAGCTTGGAGCCGACTTCATGTATAGGCGTCTTGAGAGGAGCCGTTCGGGATCAATGGCATCCATGCGCAGTCTTCCGAGTGCGCAATTGCCCTCGAAAACATCAACTCTGAATGTTCCCGCTCTTTCCTGGAAGCCGCGCTCGAAGACGTTGAGAATGTCTCCTTCGCAGATTGGCATGTCGGGACTTGTCTTGAAGCTGATGGCCGCTTCGGAGCCCTGGACTCCGAGTATTTTGGCATCGTCGAAGAATAGGATGAAGTCTTTTTCGGCTTCGGAACTTTCATGAGCCGCCATCGCGAGGAATGCGAGATCGGACTTTATGCGCCATTTTGTTCTTGGGAGTATCTGGAGTTCGGCGATGGATGTCGCGCCGGAGCGGAGATGCTCTATGGTTTCGGTCGGATCCATGTCATTTTGCGTCGAAAATGTTCCGTCGAGTCCTAGGCTGAGCTGGTCGCTCAGTTCGTCCGCCGCCATGTCCTCCATCGCCCTTTTCAGGAGGTTTTTTATGAAATGCGCAGAGGAGCGTTTCATTTGGGCGAGGAGCTTTTTGTCGTGCCGCTCCGCGACCCACTCGAGGGCTTCTATAAATTCCTTCTTGGTCATTTCCGGGATTTCACGGAGCGGGAAGCGTTTTCTGGAATCCATGATGACGTCGAATACAAGGTCGAGCTGTTCCCCATAGGAGATGTCTGAAGCGTCGGCGTCCTGGGGCTCCAAGTCGGAAATTTGTGGCGCGCCGTCTTCGAAGGAGAGGAGGATTTTCTGCGTCCAGGAATTTCCGCCCAGGGAGAGGCATGCGCAGTCTTCGTCGAAATTCCACTCGAAGGAGCCGACGATTTCGAAGTCTCTCTCGGGGAGCTGGAGGCTCTGTCCCATGATGGAGAAAGACTCACCCTCGAGCAGGAATGGCTGGGGCTCCTGGATTTCCTCCCAGAGCTCGTAGAACTCTCTGCTAAGCACCTTTTCAGGATTTTTCTTCCATAGCTTTGCGCCTTCTTCGAAGTAAAACTTTATTTTTTCGAGCTCGTTCATTTTTCCGCTTTCTTCAATGTCTTTAGAGCCAAAAAACATGCTTGGAAACTATTTCATCAGCAAGAGGCTTAGCGCCATCACCGCCATTCCGCTCATCAGTCCGATCAGACTGTCATGCCCTTTTCCGTACGCCCTGCTGGTTGGAAGAAGTTCGTCCAGGCTTATGTAGACCATTATTCCAGCGACCGCGCCGAAAGTTACTCCCATTATTTCACTGGGGATTCCGGCGCCGTCTGCACCCCCGAATACGGCGACCATGAGCAAATATGCCACTATGGCGCCCGCCGGTTCGGCGAGGCCGCTGAGGACTGACCAGAAGAATGCCTTTCGTCTGTTGCCGCTGGCGAAAAAGATCGGGACGGAAACGCTGATTCCCTCGGGAATGTTGTGCAGGGCGATCGCGACGGCTATTGCGATGCCAAGCGAGGGATCATGGAGGGCGGCAAGGAAGGTTGCAAGCCCTTCGGGAAAATTGTGGATTCCGATTGCGAGCGCCGTGAAAAGTCCCATTCTCATCAGTTTTTTGTCTTCTGGCGCGGCTGTTGGTTCAGGAGAATTCTGCTTTGCGGACGGCAAATCTGTGGAACTTCCTTTTTTCAGCAGGCGATCTGATTCGGCATCCGAATGCGTCTCATGCGGATTTTTAGAGGCTGGTATAAGGTTGTCAATCGCGCCGATGAGGAGAATCCCAGCGAAAAATGATGCGGTATTGATCCATGCGCCGGTCTTGTCTCCGTATTTTGCGCCCAGGACATCGAATCCTTTGAAGAGAATTTCCACGAAGGAGACATATAGCATGACGCCCGCGGAGAATCCGGTCGCAATGGAGAGGAACCTGTAATTGGTCCTCTTTGCTCCGAAGGCTATGGCGCTTCCGATGCCGGTAGCCATTCCGGCGAAGACGGTCAGAGCGAGGGCTTGCAGGACGTTGCCTGTCATCAATCCGTCCCTCCGTAAAGATTCGCCGGACGACGTAGTTCAGTGAAATTTACCATCCGTCTGTCTCCTGAATTTTTGGCAGGGGCGGGAAACCTTTGCGGGGCACAAGATATTCTCTTCGAATCATTCTGTCACAGGCGTCCTTTTTGCAAACACGTCCTTTACATTTTCCATTGAAGCGAGCGGATTTGAATTTTTAAGTTCATCCTCGAGCTCCCTGGAATACTTTCTTGGAAACCAGCGCCTCCTGTCTGCCTGGTCTGAAAGATCGCCATAGCGCAGATTGACGAGCTTCTTGTAGAGGGGATCAGCCATCTGCGGATTCCTTGACTCAATGTATCTGCCGCCGATGTACAATGCAAGTGCCTTGAGCTGAATATCATG
>DYRX01000060.1 GCA_020718525.1 Victivallis vadensis | reverse complement strand
GAGGGATTTTTATCTGCGATTGTTTTCAGCACCGGTAACGAGTGCTGATATTTACGCAAGCTCTCACGCAGTCATTTATAGTGACGGTCCAAGCACCGACGCTGGAAAATTAATAATTGTCGAAGCTTAAAGGAGCCCCATCTTTTTCAATATGAATTCAATGTCAACGTTTTCGCGGACAATTTTTGCTGTTCTGTTGATAGCTGCTTCTGTGCTGTAGCATTTTCGAATTTCTCCCGTGGCCGGCATTCCGAGGGAAGTCCTCAGCATGTCAATGAATTTTCTCCTGAAAGCATCGTCGTCAAAGAGACCGTGGAGATAGCTGGTCCAGACTTTTCCGTGGGCAAATCCTATAGGAGTTCCGTCGGGGCGCCACATTGCAAGTTCCAAGTCTTGCTCCGCATGGCTTAAACCATGATGTATTTCGTAGCCTGAAGCATCAAGGCCGAGGCAGGTCTTCGCATTTTCGAGTCTGAGAAGAGTCTTCTCGCGCGCCAGCACAGTATTGATCGCAATCAGTCCCAATCCTTTTGCAGATTTGGTGTCGGACTCGATCCCGTGGGGATCTTCGATGCGATTTCCGCAGATTTGGAGCCCGCCGCAAATTCCGATAACCCAGGCTCCCGTTCTGGCGGAGCCGAGAATCTTGTCAGCCAATCCATTCTCGCGCAGAAGTCTTAGATCGCCAATAACGCTCTTCGAGCCGGGAATGATCACAATGTCCGGAGATCCGAATTCAGACGCGCTGCGGACCGGCCTGACATGCATGTCCGGCTCGATGGCGAGCGGAGCGAAATCGGTGAAATTCGATGTGCGTCCAAGCATGATCAGAGCTGCGTCAATAGTTTTGGAGTCCTTGTCAGAAAGATCGTCAAAGGGAATTCTTGCCGAATCCTCCTCTGGCAAAGCGATGTCCCTGATAAATGGCACGACTCCGAGGACAGGCTTCCCTGTGAAATTTTCGATGTAGTTGTGCGCGGGAGCAAGCAGCGACGGATCTCCGCGGAATTTGTTCACGAGGAAGCCGCAGAGAAGCCTTTTCTCCCATTTTTCGAAGGTGCAGAATGTGCCTAGAAATGATGCGTAAACGCCTCCGCTGTCTATGTCTCCGGCAAGGAGAACCGGACTTTCCGCGAACTGCGCCATTCTCATGTTGACGATGTCTCCGCCTTTGAGATTGATCTCGCCAGGACTGCCTGCTCCCTCCAAAACAATCGCGTCGAAATCATTTTCAAGGGACTCGTAGGCGTCAGACACAGTTTTGAAAGCGCCCTCTTTGAAGCGGAAATACTCAGGCACTCCCATGTTTGAAACTGATTTCCCCATTACTATTACTTGAGCGCCAGTGTCGCTGTTCGGCTTGAGCAGTATGGGATTCATTCTTGGATCTGGCTCTATCTTGCAAGCCTGAGCCTGCACTGCCTGGGCGCGTCCGATCTCTCCTCCATCCAGGGTCACATACGAATTCAGCGCCATGTTCTGAGATTTGAACGGCGCAACCCTGTGTCCTAGATCAAGCAAGATTCTGCAGAACGCTGAGACAAGAATGCTTTTCCCAACGCCTGAGCCAGTTCCTTGTATCATCAGTGATGGCTTGCGTTTTTTTACTGCGATGGAAACGCGCTTCGAGCTCCGCCCCAACTCCTGGGCAAGGGCGCGTGCCAGCATCTCGTTTTCAGACTCCATTCTGACGGCAAAGCGAATGAATGAGGACTTTTCCAGGCCATGGAAGTTGGAGCAGTTTCTGACAGCGATGCCGTGTCTGCTCAACAATCTCATGCAGATATCGTCCGAAGGCAAAGCAGTTTCCGCAAGGAAATAGTTTGTCTCAGATTTGTAAATTTTCACTTCGCCTATTTCAGAAAGCAGTCCGGCAAAATTTGCTCGTCTAGAGCGGTTGGCTTCATAAGTCCTTCTTCTGAACGTCTCTCCATTTTTAAATATTTCAATTGCCGCCCGAATCGCGAAGGAATTGAGAGACCACTCGGGAAGAGCGCGCCTGATGCGCCCGATGAGATCGGGGCAGGCAATTGCATAGCCAAGCCTCAAACCGGCAATCCCATAGAATTTGGTCATGGAGCGCAATATGATCATATTCGCCGGGATATCTGCCGGAGGAAGAGCAAAATCAGGCGCGGAATATTCTATAAACGCTTCGTCAACAATGAAAAGGAAATCTTTTCGGCGCTTAGCCTCTTTTATTATAAGAGATGGAGAAATTGCGCTTCCTGCAGGATTTCCAGGATTTGCCAGAAAAACTGCGAGTCCATCGTCGTCGTCGCCAGGGAGCTTTTCAATTTCAGGAAGAAAATTGTTGACCCTTTCGCCATGGATTCGCAGACAATCCACAGCCGCCGCCCTGCACGCCTTTTCATATTCGACGAATGCCGGACAAAAAATATTCGCCTTCCTGATGCCGAGAGCAGATGGCAAAGAGTGTATGATCTGGTTTGTTCCGTTGGCAAAGACAATCATTTCAGGAGAGATCCGATGAAACTCCGCCGCCGCTTGTATCGCCGATTCCGCATACGGCTCCGGATAAGCATCAGCCGTCTCCATACACCTTATGATGGCGCCGCGCAGAAACTCTGGCATCCCCTCAGGATTCACATTTACGCTGAAATCCAGAATTTCTTCCGGAGATCGTCCAGACACACGGCAGAACTGCGCCATGTTCCCTCCGTGATCATCCAAAAATCTGTCGGCATCTTCAGCCATTTGAAATGATGTCTCCTGCCTTGTCAAGCTGTTGAAAAAGATGCAATATATCACAGAAGAAGGCGATATAAACCCCAAATGTTGGACAAATCTGAATTTGAAACTATCTTGCAGGAATGTCAGAAAGCAAAACAGGCATTTTATCGTCAATATCATAAATGGAGCAGGACAATGGTACGCAATTTTGCGCGCGGAGTAAATCTTTCGCATTGGCTTTCCCAGTGCGATCTAAATGACAAGGAAAAGCTTGCAGGAGCTTGTACAGAGGATGACTTCAGAAGAATTGCAGACTCCGGAGCCGATCATGTGAGACTTCCAGTGGACTACAAGCTCATAGAAAATGAGTCTGGCGGCCTGCTCGACTCGGGCATGAGCCATGTGGAGCGCGCGTGCAAATTTTCAAGAAATTCAGGTCTTGCCATTTTGATTGATCTGCATTCCGCTCCAGGAATGAGCTTTGCCACGCCGGAAATAAACTGCATCTGGAACCGACGCGATCTTCAGGACAGATTTGGAGCGATTTGGACAGGTATCGCAAGGTGTTTCGGAGATTCAGACCTTGATGCAATCGCATTCGAGCTTCTCAACGAGCCGACGGCCAATGACAATTCAGACTGGAACAAAATCGCCTCAATCGGTCATGCGGCAGTAAGGAGAGAATCCCAGAGCCGCATGATTTTTGTCGGATCAAATTCATGGCAGTCTCCATATACGTTCCCGGATTTGAAGCATTTTGACGACCCGCATACGGTGTATTCCTTCCACTTTTACGAGCCTTTCATCTTCACTCATCAGAAGGCATGCTGGGTTGGAAATCTCAAAAGGCTGAATCTTGAGATAGGATATCCAGCCATAGTTCCAAACCTTGAAAGGGAGGCATCGGAAATGCCTGACGAGTCAATGAAGACTCAGACTCTAATATATTCCGGGATAAAACTTGATTTTGACAGGATGGAAGAAACCCTGAAGCACGCACTGGATTTCAAGAAAAGGCACAACTGCGAATTGTATTGCAGTGAATTCGGCGCGATAACGCTCGCGCCCCAAGACGCGCGCGTCAACTGGTTCGGGGATGCTGTCAAACTCTTCTCAGAATATGAGATTGGATGGGCTGTCTGGGACTATATGGGAGCATTCGGCATCTTTCATAAGGACGGAAAGCCCAAAGAGGAACTTGATATCCTCTTCCCATGAGATAGCTAATAAATGGATGGTGGAGGCGGCGGGAGTCGAACCCGCGTCCTAGACAGGCATTACGCCGACCTCTACATGCTTGTTCCGGCCTTATTGCTTATCGTCCTCTGAATTTGCCGCCGGACAGGCGCTCGTCGGACTATGCGCAGTGCTTTCTCACAAAAAACTCCTGAGCCTCGAGCTTTCTGCCAGGACACTGACCTCGTTTCCGTCCCCTAGTGTCCGTCAGGGCGAAAACGTCGCCGTCAGTTAAGCGGCGAGGGCGAATTGTTCGTTCGCAGATACTAATTTGACCGGTGATTTACGAGGCCTACGATCATCCTCGGCATGCATTCGACGCTGAGTCCACCCAGTCGAAACCGGAGCGCCCCCAACTGATTAACTAGAATATGCCCAAAAATTGAAAAGACAAGGAAAAAGCGTGATTATTGCTACTATTTTCTTTCCAGGCTTGCGTAGGATTTCATGCCGTCTTCGAACGCCCTCCCCTTGAGCCACTGCAAAGATGCCGCGTCATCTTTCAGATATGCGTCCCAAAATTTCAGGGATGAAAGCGAGATGAGATCCTGGAACTGCCTGTCCTTTTCCTGGGTGTTTTTCATAGAAAGGCGTTTTCTGCCAGAGAAAATCATGTGATCTCCTTCGATGAAAGTGAGCAGATACTTGTCTCCGGGCGGCATTGCGTCGAATGGAATTCTCCGGTCTCCCGCCTTTGTGTCGCCTATCGGGCTATCGTCAAGCGTTCCCGTCATGACCATACATGGAATTGCGAATTTCGCATAGGATCCGTTTTCTGCGTCTTTCATTTTTGCGGGTGGACTCATTGCGATGCAGGCCTTGATTCTTGAATCCTTGAAGTTGAAGCCGTCCTCCCTTTGAATTGGAAAAGTTCTTCCTGCACTGGCGAGGGCTGTGTAGGCACCGAAGGAATGCCCTGCAACTCCGATTCTTTCAGGATCGCATAGTTTAAAGAGGGGCGAGTCCGGATTCCCGTTCATCGCGAGGACCGAGTCTATCGCGAATTTGATGTCAATCGGGCGCGCAATCATGTTTGCAAGGCTCATTGAAGCTTTTTTCATGGACTGATACGGATCTGTCTGACCGCGCCAGGCTGAATCGTCGCTTCCGGGATGCTGGACATGCACCGAGATGTATCCGTTTTGGGACCAGTGCCTGCCGAGATAGGAATATCCTTCGCATGTCCCTCCGAGTCCATGTGAAAAGACTATGACCGGACATGCCTTGCCCTTCTCGTCCGGATAGTAAATTTTCAGAGGAAGGGCTCTTGCTCTTGATTTGTCCTCGATTGTGCAGTTCATCTCTCCTGAGCTGCAGTTCCAGGGACGGAGGAGCAGAAGCCCCATAAGAAGAATTCCCTTGACCGCGCATTTCGCCGACGCCGATTTACATGAATTTAATATTTTCATCCTGTTCCAGTCCTTGAAAATTGAAGTTTTTGGTTGACTTTCTCCAGAAGCAGTTACGTCGAAACCGGCGTAAAGGTTTCAATGATGGCATGTGAAATGCCGTTTTTTTTCAGAATTTGGCGGGATCAAGTGAAATAAAGGAGAAAATAGATGACAAATCTCAGCACGCTTCAGACGCTTGCAAAAAAGCATGGCACTCCCCTTTTCGTGATTGACCACGAGCAGTTGAGGAGAAGCTACGCGCTCTTCAAGAGGCATCTGCCTCGCGTCCAGGCCTACTACGCAGTAAAGGCAAATCCGAATCCGGAGATCGTCGGAACGCTTTTCAAGGCGGGCGCGAGCTTTGATGTCGCCTCGATGCCGGAATTCATGATTGTGCACAAATACATCGAAGGGATGCCCGCCAAAGAGAGGCAGGACTGGATTTGGGACAAAATCATCTATGCCAATCCCATAAAGGCTGAGGAGACCCTGCGCGAGCTGGATCAATACAAGGCGCTTGTCACCTTCGACAATTCCGAGGAAATCCGCAAGATAAGAAAGCATGCCCCGAATTCCGGGCTGGTTCTCAGGCTGAAGGTGCCAAACACTGGAGCAATGGTAGAGCTCTCGTCAAAATGCGGAGCCGCTCCGGGAGAAGCTGTTGATCTGATTCTAGAAGCCGAAAAGAACGGACTGACGGTCGAGGGATTAAGCTTTCATGTGGGCAGTCAGACCACCAATTTCGACAACTTCGTGCAGGCGCTCAATCTTGCGGCAAACATCTACAAGGAGGCGGTGGACAGAGGCTACACAAAAATGAATCTGCTCGACATCGGAGGCGGCTTCCCTGTCCGCTACGACGACAGCGTCAAGCCTTTCGAGGAATTGGCGAAGCTGATAAATTCTGAAATCAAAAGGCTTTTTCCCAAGGAGATTCAAATTCTTGCAGAGCCGGGACGCTTTCTTGTGGCGGATGCCGGCTACACCGTTTCGAAAATAATTGGAAAGGCAGTGCGGGACGGCAAGCTATGCTACTACATTGACGACGGCGTCTACAACAGCTTCTCCGGGATCATCTACGACCATTGCAAATACAAGATCGAATCGTTCAAGAAGGGCGTAAAGGAGATATGCACGGTGTTCGGACCTACCTGCGACGCGCTCGATGTGATTTCCATGAGCGAGGAGCTTCCGTCGAATTTACAGCTTGGCGATCTGGTTTTCAGCCGCAAGATTGGCGCATACAGCACAGCCTCCGCAACATCATTCAATGGGTTTCCACCAGCTAAAATAGTCCATATAAATGTCTGAAAAAGATTGAATATTTTCAAGATGCACAGCAGATATTCAGCCAGTTCTATTGAGGGAAAATGAAAAAGACACTGCTTTTTGCCGTCCCGCTTCTCCTGGGCGTCTTTGCACTCCTCTATTGGAAAAGCGGAGCCTTCGGAGAAAAAAAGGAGGACACCGTCCGCAATGCCACACCAATTCCTGTTTCGGTATTCAAGGTGCCAAGGGAGAAAATCGAAGAGCTCATCTATGTGACAGGGACGATACGGGCGGTTGATAGGGAATACTGCTATTTCCAGTCCGGCGGCAAAGTGATCTTTGTCAAGCAGGTGCCCGACGCTGAAGGGCGCATGCGCGACATCAGGGAGGGCGACCGGGTTCTGAAGGGAGAACTTCTCGCCGCGATCGATCCCTCGACCATGGAGCAGGAGCTGAATGTTCAAAAGGCGATGCTGATGGAGGCTCAGGCGGCGCTTAACAAAGCCAAAGTTGACTTCGAAAGATACAGGATCCTTTTCGAGAAGCAGACCGTTAGCAGGACAGAATTCGAGCAGTATGAACTCGCGAAAGTCAAGGCTGAAATGTCGGTTAACACCTGCCTAGCCAAGCTCAAACAGGCGGAAATCTCGCTTGAACACCTCAAAATCCATGCGCCATGCGATGGAACCATCGCATACATGAATGTCAAGAAAGGCTACTATTTTGCAGGAGATCCAGGACAGGGCATAAGCAGTGAGTCGGACCTTCTGAAAACAATTCCATTCATCCTGCTGCGCGACTCGGAAATGGAGATGACCTGCGAAGTCCCAGCAAGTTTCGCCGACAGGCTGAGCACCGGACTGAAAGCATACATTTTTTACAGCGTGATCGAAAAAGGCTCCGAAAGGGATGAAAGGATTGAAGCCAGAGTCTACAGCGTAAATCCTGCCGTTGATCCGGGGGGCAGAAGCATACAGGTCAAAATCAGAACCGACAAGGGGGCTGGCATTTTCAAGGACGGACAATATCTTTCTGGAATCATCATAAGCAGATTCGATGAAAACGCCCTCGCCATCCCCTACAAGGCTCTCATTTTTCAGGACAATCGTCCTTTCTGCTTCATCGCCGAGAACGGATTTGCCAAAAGCAGGGCGCTGCTCACTGGAATAGAGGGCTCCGAACGCATACAGATCTCCGAAGGCCTTTCAGACGGCGACCTTGTCGTCATTGATGGAAAACACCGCCTTGTCAATGCCAGCCCGATTTCAGTCTCGAAACATCTGGGAGCCCCATCCCCATAATAGTGACACGCTCCATTCCATCAAGACCAGCTTCGGATGCAACCCAAGTCCTTTTTTTCATGAATCTTATGACTTCGGCCGCATAGTACGGATTCAGTAAACGAACGCAGTTTACTCCTTTGAAACTGCCGTTGGAGTTCACGCTGTCTTCTTTCCGGCAGTTTAATGGAAGATAAATTCACAATTTGAACTTATTAAAATGAAAAACTATAGCATTGATTGTAAGTTAATGAATACAAATGCGTTATAATGAAATGGTGCCGAAGGAGGGACTCGAACCCTCACACCCGAAAGGGCGCCAGATTTTGAGTCTAGTGCGTCTGCCAATTCCGCCACTTCGGCATTTCATTCTAATACGTGGGTGCCATTTAAGATTGCACGGGAATTTAAATTTTCCACGAGCCATTCGAGTTTTTAGCGCAAATTCGGAATTCTCTGGAATCTCTCAGTCTTTGCTGGCGGAGGGCGAGGCGAGCTCAATTCCGCTCTTGACGGCGTCCTTGTAGTATTCGAGCATATTTTTAATTTCTCCTATGCGTTTGCTGTCGGTATAGGCGGCGATCGCCTTTTCCTGTTCGGCTACGGCAAGGTCCGGCTTGCCGGATAGAAAAAGCGCCTTTGCGAAATTCGCATGAGAAAGCGACTTGAGTTCAGGTGGGGCATCCTGGGGGAGTTTCTCGAGATTCTGCTTTGTCACTGGAAGCAAGAGGCTTGGGGGAACAGTGCCAAAAGGCAGTTCGTTTGATATGAAGTCGCATAGCACCGAGACGGCAGAAGTATCCTTTTCGAACTTTTTGAATGCCAGGCGAATTTCTTCGTTGAGCCTGGAAGTAGACGGTGAATTCTGCATCAGGACATCCAGCTTCATCAGGAATACCTGCACGCTGTCCTGGTTTTTTCCTTCGATTTCGGATATGAATTTGAGGGCTTCGGAGTTCTGTCCCAGTGATTCGAAATGGAAGAGCATAGTGCGGATAGCAAGCTCGTCTGAAGGATCAATTCCGAGGATTTCATTCACAGTGCGTCTGATTTCCTCCTGGTTCTGCGTTTGCATGTCGTTCTGGAGTTTCTTGTGCAGTCCGGAGAGTTTTTTTTCAGTGGAAACATCTAGTTTTCCGGCCAAAAGCTTTTCGATGATCCGCGATAGATAGACCGGGTTTCCCTTCCAAAGCAGTTTTCCGTCTTTTCCAATGAGAAAAGCCATCGGGATTCCGCTCTCGTTCTGCATGTAGGAAGAATAGGTTTTCTCCTTCATGTCCATGCCGATGCTGTAGTCCAGTTCTGGCATCTGAGTGAGAAAATCCGAGATGTTCTTTTCCTTTTCACAGCTAATTCCAGCCACAAGCAGTCCAGAGCCTTGAAATCTTTTCTGCAGATTCGCAAGATATGGCATGGATACTTTGCAGGTAGGGCACCAGGTCGCCCAGAATTCAACGACAAAGAAATTTTTGTCCTTTCCGTCCCTTATGCTGAGCGGCGATCCGTGCATCCATTTTTCAACTTGAATTTCAGGGGCGATGTCTCCGGGCTCCAGCGCCAAAAGCTGTGAAGACACTAGAATCGGGAGGATTGACGCGGCAATGAGGCAAAAAAACTTTTTCATGCTTTTCCTTCAGATGTTAGGATTCAATTTCCAAACGCGAAAACAATTCCGTCGTCGTTGCAAGCGATTATGAGTCCATCGGCAGAGGCGGGGGATGCGGTGAAGGGGGCTCCGGAATCGAATTCCCATGCGAGGCGTCCATCGGCGAGCGAAATGACGTAGATCCGCCCGTCCTCCGAGGGAGCGACCACATATGAGCCGGAGACAATTGGAGACGACTCCATACTGCCCTTCGCTTTGAATTGCCAGAGTAGCTTTCCGCCATTTGCGTCAAAGCAATAGACACTCCCATCCTTGGATGCGGCGATCAAATGATCCGCACTGACAGCGGGGCAAGATGCGAATTGGGCATCCTCGCTGGAAAACTCCCAAATCAGTTTGGATTTAGGCAGATCGTAGGCTATTATTTTACCGGAGTAATTGGCACAGTAGAGGATTCCTTTGCTTGAGATAGATGGCGACGCTGGAATATATGATCCGGTGTCCATGCTCAAAATTTCCTTCCCGTCGTCCAGAGAAAGCAGGCGCAATTTGGAGTCGCAGGATCCGAATGCTACGATCTTTTCATAGAGGGCAGGGGTGCCATTGACATAGTTTTCGCATTTGTACCTCCATTTTGTGCGCCAGCTTAGGCAGTCAATGGCGATCAGGGTCGAATCGTAGGTTCCGAAGATTGCGAGACTTTCGCCGTCTGAAATTTTTGCGAAATTTGCAGAGGCCTTGATTTGTCCGAAAGGACCGCATTTCGCTTTTTCGCTTCCATCGTTTGAGTCGAGGATATGAAAGAATCCGGAATCGTCTCCGAACATGATCAGTCCATCATTTAGGAGGGGTGCGGATTCGCATCGTGAAGATGTATTGAACTTCCAGGCCTGCTTTCCCTTTTTGAAATCGAATGCGATGAGTGTGCCCGACTCGCCGAGCAGGTAGATTAAATTTTTGCTGATGACAGGGGACGAAGTTTTTTTCAGTTTTGAATCCCAGCGCCAGACGATTTTGAATGGAGGCGCAAAGTTCGATGAGAAATATCCGTCCAGTCTGGAATTCCCTCTGAAATTTGGCCAGTCCAAGTCAATCGGATTGGAAAGCGATTTTTTTGAGGGGCTTTCAATTTGCTTTTCTCCGCCTTCTCCTGCTTTCTCTTTAATAAGAAAAACAACGGCTGTGGCGGCAAGGCCAGCGAGTGCGATGAGGACTGGGATGCGTCTTGATTTGAGGGTCATCAGGATTGCATCTTGATCAGATTGAAAACTATTCCGGCGTAGCCGACGCAATGATGGAAGTCTCCGGTCATTTCTCCGGAATTGCTGTATTCGACAAGTTCTGGTGCAATCTGGCGATGCGGAGTGCCTGCGAGGCGCATTGACATCAATAGCAGTTTGATCGGGTTCACTCCGCAGATGGTTGCTCCGGTTTTCTCGATGTAGTCGGAAAATCCTTCATAGTCGAGCTGGAGTATTCTGCCGACCGCGCCCATGTCGAGATCCTTGATGCGCTCCGGCAAATTGCTTGTGAACGGAACGTATCCGAAAGAAGCTCCGTAGTGGGTGAAATCAGAGCTTAGAACCCAGAGCGTGTCCTGCGCGAGATATTGCGAAAGGCTCTGCGAGATTGTCTTGCATATTGATTCATCCAGCCTTCCGCAGACAAATGGGAGGAGCTTGGAGTTTGGAAAAAGCTGTATCAGAAAAGGCAGTTCTACTTCGAGGGAATGCTCCTCCTTGTGCGCGAGATTCAGCTTTGAAATCCATGGATTTCCAGAAGAGACAAGTTCTGAAAGCGCATCCTTGTCAACTTTGAGAGAGCCTATGGGGGTTTCGTATTCTTCGAAGGTGGAATAAGCTAGGCCGCTGAAGGCGGATCTGTGCGATGGGGCAATGAGGAGGATGCGCGAATATGCCGTGTCAGAAGCGCGGGCGAAAGTGCGGGCGGCTATTCTGCCGGAATACATATATCCGGCATGCGGCACAATCATTGCCTGAACAAATTTGCCTCCAGAGCGTTTCGAGCCGGACATCAATGCACGAATATTGTTCCTGAGAGCCTGCGGATCGGACTCGTAGAAGGAGCCGGCAAATCTTGCCCGCCTTGTTCCTCCGTCAATCATTTTACCGCTTTTTTCTCATCCGCTTTTGGAAGCTTTGTATCTGCTTCGGACTTCATTGCGCTCTCGCCGGCTTTCGATGCGGCTTTGAAGTCGAGCTTTCTGAAGGTTTCCGTCTGAGGCATAAGGAGGAGAAATTCCTTCATCTCTCCTATCCTTATATTTCCGACTTCTATCACGAAATCCAGGACATGTCCGCCGCTTTTCTTGTCGGCCGCGATGAAATGCATGTGTATATTTTCGATGCAGATCCCTTTCATCATCGGGGGGAAGTAGAAGCCCACGATGTCCCCGCGCATCCTCAGGACTTTTCTTATTTTCTGCTGCTGCTTCAGAACATCTGCAAGAGGCAGAAACGGAGTTTCCTGGGCAGGCACGCTTCTCGTCGTCATGGTTTTGAATCTGCCCTCTATCCTTATTGCATATATTGCATTTTTCGAGGGGAGGCTGTTCATAATTTCATTTTTGATCTCGGTAAATGTCATATCCTTCTTGATAGGAATTTCGATGTCCTGCTTGAAGATGCACACATTTGCGAAAGGAGTCTTCACCGAATCGCTCACTGCAAAGGCGTTTCCGTCGGCCTTGATTTGGAAGAAACTGCCATCCAGAAGGATCATTTCTCCGTCGAGATTTTCAAATGTCCCAAGTCCGCTGTCACCATATTGGCGCAGTTGTCCGATCTCAAAATTCGTGTCATAGAGCCCTGCCGAGAGTGCATCGAAAGTGGAATACTGCACCGCCAGTCTTTTCTGTTCCTGCGAGGAAAGGGCGGCAATTGAGAGGAGCAATACGAGCAACGAGGCGACAAATCTTTTCATAAGCTGAGTCTCCGACAATTATGTTGTTTGTTTAAGCCTGCTGGGGTATAGAAACGCCGGCAGACTAGGAGAAAAACTCAAAAAAACAAAAACCGAGGCATAATCTAGCCCGACGGAAGCCTGATGTCAAGATTTTTCGCGAATAGATTCCGAGATTTTGGCCTCTTTCCATAGGCTGTCCATCTCGGCAAGACTCGATTTGTCCGGCGAAGATCCCTTCTCCTTGAGCTTTTTCTCTATGTACATGAAGCGGGACTTGAATTTGGAGTTGGTTTTCGCGAGGAGCTCTTCAGCTGAAGGTCCCTTCAGAAAGCGCGCGAGATTGACGACTGAAAAAAGGAGGTCTCCGATTTCCTCATTGATCCTGTCGCTGTCCTCCTCCTTCATCGCATGCTTGAGCTCTTGGAATTCCTCCTCGATCTTGCTGACGATGTCCTGCGAATTGTCCCAGTCGAATCCGATCTTTGCCGCCCGTTTCTGCACTTCTTCCGCCCTGAAAAGAGCCGGAAAATGATGCGGAATGCCGTCAAGATGGGACTCCCTGGCGCGCCCCTTCTCTTTCTTCTTGACTTCCTGCCAGATTTCTATGACGTCGGCGGAATCGCCTGCCAGCTCGTTTGCGAAGACATGCGGATGCCTTCTGACCAGCTTGTCCGTGACAGCTTCAACCACATCTTCAAATTCGAATGTTCCGTTTTCCTTTGCAATCTGGCTGTGAAATACGATGTGCAGAAGAATGTCTCCTAGCTCCTCAAGAATATTGTCCCTGTCTTTCGCGTCAACTGCATCAAGGAATTCTGCGCACTCTTCGATCAGATAGGGCTTGAGCGAACTGTGGGTCTGTTCCCGATCCCAAGGACAGCCTTTGTCCGATCGGAGGGTGCCCATTACGCCGAGAAGCTTGCGGAGCTTTTTGTCAAGCTTCGCGTTTCTTGGCGCGTCCAGTGAAGTTTTTTTGACCTTTGTCGCCGAATTTCGCGTCGCCGCAGGCATTTCAAGTCCGGTCTTTTGAAGCTTTGTCGAACTTTTTGAGGGCTGTGCGGATTTTTTCCGGGATTTCATCAATTGAACTGTAGGTTCTGCCTTCGCCTTCAACGTAGACCGTGAAGGGCGCGTCGCTTTCAAGGTTTTCAAATGTCTTCCTCGTTTCTTCGTCCATCTGGGAGATGGAGTCGTAAATGCAGTATTCTCCGTCCTTTTTGACAATGTAGTGCTGAGTCGGCTTCAGCGAAATCGGCATTGTGCGCAGGATGTCGTCAGTGTCAGTTTCAATGAACCTGACTTGCGGCGACTCGCGCTTCTGCACCCCCGTAAACAGCCTTGCAAGTTTTTTAAAGAATCTCATTTGCACCGCCTTTCCGCTTGTATGATGAAAGATCCTCGAAAATTTTAGCCGCGAGCCGGAAAGCAAGTCAAAGCAGTAAAGATTGCAGTTCGCTCACTTCCATAGACAGGCATTTCGAGTCTGTTCAAAGACACCCCAAAAAGAACACGGATCCAAAGTAAACCCTTCGACGCTCCATATCAAGAGGCAAATTGTGGAAATGCCAAATTTTCAGCTGAGATTTGCGATTTTGCTGTAACAGCGTTTAACTCTGCTTCCGAACGAGCAGATTATTTCGTAGGGGTGGGTTCCCTTGAGATTTGCCCAGTTCTCAACGCTTATCGCGTGAAGACCCTCCCCGCCGAGGCATACGACTTCGTCTCCGCAGACTGCGCCTGACGCATTTTCAAGGCTTATCGTCGTGTAGTCCATAGATACCCGTCCCAAGATTTCGCAGGGGATGCCTGCAACGAGCACGTACCCTCTGTTTGAAAGGGCGAGCGGAAGTCCGTCTGCATAGCCGGCAGAAATGGTGCCAACCCTCATTTTCCGGGGCAATTTGTAGGTGCATCCGTATCCGATGCTAGTCCCGGCATCGAGAATTCGCACTGCGCTCAGCCTCGTCTTCAACGTGATGACAGATTTCAAATTCATTATGCGTCTTCCTTCGCTGTCGAAGGATCCGTGAATGTTGATGCCTGTCCTGACATGGGTGAAGGGCGGCTTATATGTGAAAGGGAAATTGTTTATCGCATCGCTGTTCGCGCAATGGATTTTCCTGAATCTGATTCCAGATTTCGAAAGCGAGTCAACTATTGACATGAATTTGTTGATTTGCGCAAATGTGTAGTCGCTTCCTGACTGGTAGGCGACAGGAAAGTGCGTATAGATTCCGCTGAAGTCCATCCCTGGCAGAGACGAGCATTTCTTTATGGTTCGAACAGCATCGCAGGCAGGAATTCCGAGGCGTCCCATGCCAGTGTCAACAAGAAACTGCGCCTCCGCTTTTTTCTTCTGCCTCCGGGCTTCTCTGCTGACGAGCTCCGCTGTCCGAAGGTCTCCGATTGGAAGGATGACCCCGGCATTCAGAGCGTCAGGAATTTCATCGGGCAGGACGGCTCCCAGAATTTGGACTGGCACGCCATATTCGACGATCGCGAGCGCCTCGTTGAGTTCGGCTACGCCAAAGCCTTCCACTCCGCAGGCGGAAAGAGTTTCGGCGATTCTTCTGACGCCAAGCCCGTATGCGTTCGCCTTCAGGACAGCCACGATTCCGCAGGGACGCACTGCCGAGGAAATTTTACGGTAATTCTCCTCCAATGTATGCAAATCAATTTCGAGCCAGACCCTCCCGTGCGAGCCAATTTGCCCGGATTTTTTGCTTGGAATACTGTTTCTCGCATCATCAGAAGAGGGCGCGGAATCCCTTCGGCCTTTTTTTGTTTTAGGCACAGAATCCATTAATATCTCCCAATCAGTTCGGATCTTAATTATGACACAAATATCTGTAGGCAAGATATTACAAATTAGCTTTGTAGTCAAGGATGGATCAGAATAGAAAGCAATTTAACATTCAATGCGACAAGTCGCTATTGTTTCTTGCTAGTCCTTCCGCACAAGCAAATCTAATATTCCCACAACTATGGAAGTTGTGGGAAAGGTCTGATAAGATCATCCGACATTGCATATTTTCCAGTAAGTGTTGCGATAAATTCCTACGGTTGCATCAAGGCGCAATATTGACTGGAAGGAAAAAACTCCCCTTCAGAAAATTGCGGTGCAATTTTCATTAGATAATCTGGATCGGAAGTCTGCGGAAAGACTTACACCCAGATTATCTAGTGTCCTGTTTCCTAAAT
>DYRX01000361.1:2346-3510 GCA_020718525.1 Victivallis vadensis | reverse complement strand
TGCTTTTGTCTGCTTGCGACTTGCCATATCATCATTTTCTTGCTTTGCCTGGCATTTCTTACAGGGCTTGGCGTTTTTTTTCATGTTTTATTAAAAAATCGCTATTTATTTTGGAGTTTTGGAAAATAAGGCTGTAAGGTTTGGGGTTTTGAGCGGAATCAGTGTTTAAGGAAAAGCAATACAGATGAGGCTGGATAGAAAGGGGAGCAAGACCAATGGCGTTTTCAACAAGCAAAAGCCTTCTTTCAAAGATCGGGCATGGTGACAAGATCGGCTGGGAGGACTTCTACCGGGCATACGCCCCGCTCATATGGCTCCGCGGCGGCGACAGGAATCTCAGGCACGAGGAAAAAAAGGATCTGATCCAGGAGGTCATGTTGTCCGTATTTGGGATCGCGCCCTCTTTCAAATATGATCCTGGAAAAGGGAGGTTCCGGGATTTTTTGAGGACTGTGATTGACCGGCGCGCATTTGACATTTTGCGGAAGCGGGACAGAGCACAAGAATCGCTAGAGGATCTGCCCCCTTTCTCCGAGCCTGTGGTCCAGGATGACCACAAGTGGGATCTGGAATGGGAAGAGCAGATCAAGAAAGAAGCTCTGGCGGAACTGCGATCCGCCATCGAGCCTAATACATACCAGGCATTCGAGCTTTACGCGATCGAAAAATGGTCTGCGCTGGAAACAGCCAAATTTACGGGACTTTCGCTCAATTCCGTATATGTCGCTAAATCTCGCGCCATGGAAAAATTAAAAAGCATAATCAAGGAGCTTTCAAAGCAATGAGGGCCAAGACGGCAGATGTCAATAGTTCGGCTTCGGAGTGCTGGAGATCTGTCAGGAGGATTCTTGCGGCGGATGCGTCAGCAAATTCGGCAAAGGAGAAGGGAGGACGCTTATGAGACATCTCAACAGGGAGATGCTTGCGAAATTCGCAGAAGGCGGAACGGGTTTGATAAAAGCCATTTTCATCCGCTGGCATCTTGCAAAATGTCCAGAATGCCAGCAGATTCTCAATGAAATTAAAATGGACGAGGAGCTTCTCGATTCTATCAGAAGGGTGTCCACAAGGCAGAAGGAGATAGAACGGGAAATGGATCCTGACGGCAAGATCGTGGAGAAGCTCGTAAAGACGCTTGGCAAAAGCAGGATTTCGACAGCCTAG
>DYRX01000361.1:0-2246 GCA_020718525.1 Victivallis vadensis | reverse complement strand
CGGATGACACTCCGGAGCCAATCGCAGAAAATAATCGTGACATTTACTGGAAAAATATGCAAGCTTGGATGCTTGTATCAGACAATCAGGGAAATGAACGGAGAAGCAGAAGCAGCAGTCGCCGATGAAAAAAACAGAGATACCAGATTTCAATCTTCTTGACTGCTGTGGGAGCGGCGGATACGGGGATGTTTGGGTCGCCCTTGACCGCAACGGACTTAGACGCGCGGTCAAGGTGCTCGACAAGAAGCGGCTCATAAATCTTGGAGTCCTCAGCCGGGAGGAGAAAGCGCTTAAGCTTTTCCGCACGCAGGTTCCGAGGCATCCGAACCTTGTCGAAGTCATTCATGTCGGCGAGACGGACGAATCGCTTTTCTACGTGATGGAGCTTGCGGACAATTTCAACGGGGAAGATGCGGATGATTATGCTCCTGACACCCTGGATGCGAGAATCCGGGCGCGCGGTCCCCTTTTAGGAGACGAGCTTCTCCAAGTCATAGCCGGCGTGATTTCCGCGGTCGCCGCAATACATTCGGCAGGACTTGTTCACCGGGACATAAAGCCGTCGAACATCATTTTTGTGAGATCGGAGCCGCGCCTTGCGGATATCGGTCTGACATCCACAGATTCTCCCTTGATAAGCGTCGCCGGGACGCCGGGATTCATGCCGCCAGAAGGAAACTCCGGGATGGAAGCCGACATCTATTCGCTCGGGAAATTGCTATACTGCACATTTACGGGGCGCCGAGCGGAGGACTTTCCATCTCTTCCCGAGAATTTCAGATGCATGCCGGCTGGGCGCCGCAGGGATCTGGAGAGATTCAACCGAGTCGCACTTGCGGCATGCGCGAAGAACCCCGCCGAAAGGCTGAAGACGGCGCTGGAATTCAGGTCTGCGCTATTCGACGATAAAATGCCACGCAAGCCATTGATAACCAATATTTTAAGAAAGGCTTTTAAATATGCGGCATTGCCTGTTGCCATCCTTTCCAGCCTTTTTTGGATCTTGACCCGCCATGACTCTGCTGGAGAAAAGGAGAGAAGCCGGCTCATGAGGTTTGCAGGCGTCGAGCTTCAGCGGCGGCACCCGGATGTGGCGCTGACCTATCTTGACAGGATCAGGACAAGCTGGCCGAACTGGGCGGAACGCGACGAAGGCTATTTCAAATTGCGGGACAGTGCCGAGACAATGAAAAGAAAAATGGAAACTCTCGGCGGAGAAAGCGTAATGAAGAACATCGTGTCTGCGGGCGCATGTCTTTCGAGCGACCCAAAACGCGCCCTCGAACTTATGGAGAAGCTATGGAAAAGTCCCGATGCCAGAAAACAGGCGGCGGTGATTTCAACTTATGCAATGGCGCTAGACGCGAACGGCAGATTCGACGAGGCAGTCGAAGTCTTGAAGCTTCAGACCAGGATGGCTGACGGAGAAGACGCGGACGGCGGATACGCCAGCCTCGCAAGCCTTTACGCAAAAAGAGGAATGCTCAAAGAGGCCCTTGCCAATATTGATATTCTCCTTGAAAAATATCCGGACAGCCGCGTCTATCTGAGCCAGAAGGCGATGATCCTTCTCGAAGCTGGAAAAAGCGAGGAAGCCCTGAAAGTTTTCCACAGAATCCTGGAAATTGTGCCTGACGACGAGGCCTGCAGAGACATGATCAGGGCATTGGAGGAGGCCCGCAAATAGTAAGATGCCCCAACTCTTTAATTGTTGGATGTGTCGGGAAATTAGCCCGAGTCCAGGAATCTTCTTCGGAAAGCGCGCGGGAGCTTTCAAGTGCTTTTGCCGCGATTGAGCTACCACGCCCAGCTTTCCCGCCTGTCATTCTGTCGAACACCTTTTCTCCTCATTTCATGTTTCCAGAGCTATTTTCAAAGAACATTGTCCCAGATTGGAAGGGCATAAATTTCGAGTTCTTGCAGAGAAAAACAGCTTTTTCGTTCTTGTAATCCCATTTCCACATTCTTTTGACCTCTTTGAGCGCCTTCGAAACCCTAGTCTTAGGCGACTTTATCTCGCTTCCCAAATCGGTATATTTTTTTTCTATCTTTGCCCCCCATTCAAGTTCATCTCCTTGATGCCGCAGTCCGGGGGGAAGACGCTGGGCATGTTCATACAATAGAAGCATCATGCTCTGCTCACCCAGCGGGTCTTTTTCTTTGCAGTATTCCGCCACGGACATTTGTTTTGACGTTGTCTGAATGGGCTTCTTCTTCAGTCGTTTCGCCTCGTTCTTGCTTAA
>DYRX01000059.1 GCA_020718525.1 Victivallis vadensis | reverse complement strand
CCCAGGTGAAATCTCTGTGGCTCCGTGGCTTTGTGCGAGGACAAATTCTTGTCTCCTTATCTTGGCGAGCTTGGCGGCTTGGCGTGAGAAGAAGTCTACGGTTTACAGTCAGAGCAATAATCGGTGTCGGCGGGGTCGCTATCGGAATCGGTATCGGATCCCGAAGCAATTCCCTAAATCTCCGCAAGCAAAATGTCCGTTTTCACGCTAAACGAGTATAAGTCGTGGATAATCAATAAAGTCATTTTTTTGTTGCAAAATTTAGGCTAATTGGAATTACACCCACGGTCAGGATGCGGGAGCGGGCTCCGCCTTTTCTCCGCTTCCGCCTGAAAGAGGGGGGACATAGCCTTTGTCTCCGCCAAGCATTTTCCAGCGCTTATAGACAAAAAGCAGGCAGATAGTGCTTCCCATGTATCCGAATGCGCAGACGGCATAGACATATCTCAGGTTGTCCGAAAGCAGTCTCTTGTCGGTGATGAGATCCATGAACATTCCTCCTATCAGAAGCCCTGCAAGCATTCTGGTGAACTGGTTTGCAAGGCCGTTTGCTGAGCAGAACTGGCCAAATTTGTCTCTCGGGAAAATCGAGATGAACATGGGATATCCGCCCGCCACAAGGAGTCCAAACGCAGTTGTTTTAAGGATTTCCATGGCAAGGAATGTCCAGTAGTCAACAATGAAAAAGAAGCATGAGAGCTGTAGTGGAACTATAATTGCTGTTGTGAGGAGGACTATGCGCAGAGGATGGAAGCGGTCCACCAGAGAGCCGAATGGATACGCTATGATCAGACCGAGTATGAGCGTGAGGCACCTCAATATTCCCATCTGCTTAAGGGTTACGCCGCCCTCGAGATTCCAGAGATGCATCTTGCCCGTGAAACTGCCTGATATGCACTTACTGCTGTCCGCGGGGGTCGAGATCGAGCTGATCTCCGTCGAATAGCCTGCGTAGCTCCTTATGGAGTTGTCGTTCGCCTTCGGATCAAAATGCGAAAGATTCCAGACGTAGATCATTTTGTCCGAACCGCCGGAAAAAAGCAGATTCAAATCGCTTCTGTAGCTCAGACAGTTGATCTCCTTCTTATGCCCCTTCATAGCCATCACCTTTGTAGCGGCGGCGATGTCCCATATGTGAAGTTTCGCATCCTCGCCGCCGCATGCCAGCCATGCGTCCTGGACGATGGCGCAAGCGGGCGAAGGAAGATGGCGGTAGATCGTGTCGTTCGTCGCCATATCCTTGAAAAATCCCGTTATGTTGACCATGATCTTGGAAAATGCAGCAGATGCCTTTTCCGTCTGGCTCGAGTCTTTTTCCTTCTGATCCTGGGGATCCGTTATTGACGGGACAAAGAGCATAGCCTTCATGTTTTTCATCGGAAGCACCTCTTTTTCAGAGTTCCTCAGTTCGGCAAGAAGATTCACCTTTCCTTCGCGGAGCTCCTTGACAAGGACAAAATCAGCGCAGGACACTGCAATTTTGCTTCCGTCGGAGGAAATGGAAAGAGCTGTGCCCTGTTCAGAAAGCTCCGGATTTGCAATTTTTCCAGCGAGATTCAATGAGGACTGACCGTCTTTGCCGACAGAGACTGATAAAATCTCAACGCTCTTGTCCAAGCGGAGAATGGCGATCCATTTTCCATTCGACGAGAGGGCGAATTTCAGCGGCTCAGAGCCTTCCATCGGGAATGACACGATTTCGCGGGCACTTGCAGAATCCAGAAGGTGAAGACCTTTTTTCGAAAGGGAGACAATCTCTTTTCCGCCGGGCATGGCCTCAACTTGAAGCGACATATGTTCAGGGGCGAATGGCGCCTCCTTCCCGCTCTTGAGATCCCATTTCTTCATTTTGCCATCCTTCCCAAGCGAAATGCCTGAATCGGCTCCGGCGGCGGCGACAGAGACAATTTTCTCCTTAGAGGCTCCGAACTCCTTCAGATGCTGGCTGATGTGGAGAAGAAAATAGCTCGAGCCGATTCCCGCCGAGACGGCAATCGAAGTGAAAAACGTCGAGCAATACATTCCTATGTAGATCGGATGGGTGAAACATTCCCTGAAGTAGAGCGAAATCTTATCCCATAGAGTCGTCTCGTGCCCGACATCCGTGACAGGCGGATATTCCCCCTCTTTGACCCGCCAGCACATGAGGCTGAATCCTACAAAATAGAGAAGCGCGGCGCCGATGAAAACCCATCTCATGTATGTGAGCTGATACTGGACGACCACAGCGCTGAAGAAAAAGCCTGCAACCGAGTTGACAACCCTGAAAAGCCCCTGGAAGCGCCCCATGAAGTGAGGCGGCACAACGTCGGCGAAAAGATACCACCACACCGTGTTGACAAACTCGTTGAAAAAGGCGAAGCCTCCGATCAGGAAGCCAACGACAACTATTGTCGCACTGTAGTGGGTGATCCCGAGCTTCTTCAAAATCTGCAAGTCACCCAAAAAAGTGTAAATCTCGTCGGAAAAGCCAAGGCAAACTAGGAAAACGCACAGAAAAGGCGCAGTCAAGAGCATGAACGGGATCCTGCGCCCGTATTTGCTCCTGTAGCGATCGCTTTTGAAACTGATGATCGGACCAAGAAAAACACCAAGAAGCATCGGAATTGTGCTGGTCAGAAATCCGACCGTAAACATGTTCGCGTCGAGCTTCTCCATCATGTAGAGCCCAATTATCCCAAGACCACCAACATGCTCCATGATCTGAAAACAAAAATCACCCCACAAAAGCCACGAGAAAAGCACAAAAAGACTGGCCTTTGTGTAAGTCAGAGAGCCGACGCTGAATTTTTTCTTCTCCTCTTCGCTCAAAACATGCTTGGACATCATAGTCTCCGTTGATTTACAAAATAATTCTTCTGTTTCATATGATTGAAGAGAAAGATAAGTCCAAAATTTTCTTATTCAAGCGGGATTGAAATATAATGCAACGCAAAGCTCATCGCATATTTGCCTGCCAATCTGCCGCCCTCATTTGAATTTCATAAATTCCGGCATAATCTTAATACCAAGCCTGGATCGGGTGGCGCTTCGGCGCGGACAGCGGAAATTACCCACAGCATTCCATCCAGCGCCATGCTGGCGGATGATGCCCGCATGAATGAAGGGTTATTGCGCGTCAACAACAGCTCTGAAAGGACAAGCCAAGGTGAATTCATCAAGTTTTGAGGAAAAAAACAGCCTCGCTTCGGATGCAGTGAAAAAAATCCGGGCGGCAAGAGAAAAAATCGTTGGAGAAATCAGAAAATCTGTCATAGGACAGGATTCCATAATAGAAGAGATCGTGATATCTCTGCTCTCGAACGGGCACGTGCTTCTCACCGGCGTTCCCGGGCTTGGCAAGACCCTCATCGTCAAGAGCATCGCAAAAATATTCTCCCTGGACTTCAAGAGAATCCAGTTCACTCCCGATCTCATGCCCGCCGACATCTTTGGAACGGAAGTCCTTGAGGAGGATGTCCACACTGGAAAAAGGGAGTTCCGCTTCATACAGGGACCAGTTTTCACAAACATCCTCCTCGCCGACGAAATCAACAGGACACCCCCGAAAACCCAGTCAGCTCTGCTCGAGGCAATGGAGGAGCGCCATGTGACCGCAGGCGGAAAAACACGCCCGCTGGACAAGCCATTTTTTGTTCTCGCAACCCAGAATCCAATCGAGCTGGAAGGGACATACCCATTGCCGGAGGCGCAGTTGGACAGGTTTCTCCTAAATGTGGTGCTCGACTATCTGCCCCTGCATGACGAAGAGAAAATGGTCGCGGAAACGACCGCGCCCACGAGGCAGGAGCCTTCGGTGGTTTTCAGCAAGGACGACATTTGCTCGATGCAGTCAGTGATCAGAGAAGTCGCAAGTCCAAGCAATGTAACGTCTTATGCTGTGAGAATCGTCCGTGCTACAAGGCCTGGCGACGAAACTGCGCCAAAAACTGTCCGGGAGAAGGTGAAATGGGGCGCAGGCTCGCGCGCTTCCCAGGCGCTCATTCTCGCAGGCAAGGCGCGCGCAATTCTTGACGGAAGATACAATGTCGCCTGCGAAGACGTCAGGGCTCTCGCCATTTCCGCCCTTCGCCACAGGGTCATCCCGAACTTCCATGCGGACGCAGAGGGCATTTCAGCCGAAGACATCATATCTGAAGTCCTCTCGACAGTGAAGGAATGAGTTTTCCAGGCGCGTTGAGCCCTTCTTGAGCCTTTGTCTGATTTTTTCCAATTTCGCTTGTTTTCCGCAAATCCAATCAGACAGTGCCGGAGATTGACAGAGATGAACCAGGAACTTCTTTCTTGGAATAGGGCATCGTGAAGCGTAGATTGAAAAACACCCTGACCGCGCTAGAGATGAATCGCGGGGAGCTCGAGGAGCTTGAACTGCTCTCAGGCGCTCCTGCACGCATGGAACTGATGAGCACGTCTGCACGTATTCTGCAGACAACCCTGGATGAACTCAAGGTCGAAGAGGAGGCCGCGCGGACGGACTACAGCTTTACATGCGTGCTGAAAATAAACGGACGCGAACACATACTTGAACGAGAAGTGTCCACACAGCGCAGTTTCTACGAGCCGTGGGAGATAGGCGGACTGCGCATCTGGTTCGACGCCGTTGACGACATCTTCGAGTTTCTTGCCGAAGAACATGGGGAATGCCGGCCACGCAAGCATGCGCGCTTCGCTGTCCAGGACGCATCGCTCCGCATTTGTCCTCAGCGCATTCATCCATGGTGTCCTCTGCCAGAGGGAGGACTGCGGATTCAAGACTGCTACCGGGGCGAAGACTGCTGGCTCGGCGCCTACAATGGTGCATCCGCCCACGGCGGACTGGACATCAACCACCCAAAAGGAACTCCTTTGTGGGCGCCCTTGGACATTGACGACCACTTCTACTTCAACAGCCTGGCAATGGGGCACAACAACAACCGATGGCGCGGAATCCACCGCTGGCCGGACGGGGCGGAATGGATATTCCAGGCTCACCACATGACGGAGCTCACCGTCAAGGAGCATGAGCCTATTCAGAAAGGCCGCCAGTTTGCGCTTGGCGCAGGAGTTCTTTCAGGCGCCGCAGACCATAGCCACTTCGTCTTCAAGATTCACGACTACGGAGAGACCATCCTTCTTGATCCTTGGATCCTTTTCTGGCAAATGTACCTGGATCAAAAGGCTTAAAAGACTTGGCAGGCATTAGCTTGGCAAATATTAGCTGAACTACGTCGTTCAATGAATATTTAGCATGAGTGTCTCCTGCCAAAAGATTGAAATTTCGAGCGGAAAAGCTATCTTGTGTGTTTTTATTGTATTTTTTATGAAGGATCGTCCGCGATGAAATTTTCAGTGGTTATACCGGCTCACAATGAAGAGGGATGCATTGAAGGCACCCTCAGGTCACTTGTAGCTGAACTCGACAGGCGCCGCCGCGATTTTGAGATAGTTGTCGTCGCCGACCACTGCACTGACTCCACCGAGGATTTGATGGATAAAATTTCTAGCAACGACCCGAGAATCAGATGGATTCGAAACGGAAAGGCTCCTGGCTTCGGAATGGCGGTCAGAGCTGGTTTGGACTCATATTCAGGGGATGCTGTCGCAATTTTCATGGCGGACGCAAGTGACAGCCCATCGGATCTCTGCTCCTATTTTGAAGAGATCGAAAAAGGCGCGGAAGCAGTTTTCGGATCGCGTTTCATCAAAGGCTCCAGAGTTGTGGACTATCCTTTCCACAAGCTCTTTCTGAACAGATTTGTCAACCTTTTGATACGCTCTCTCTTCAGGCACGGGCTCAACGACACCACCAATGCTTTCAAATGCTACCGGAGGGAAGTGATTGACGGATGCAGACCATTTCTTTCTCCTCACTTCAACCTCACTGTCGAAATTCCGCTCAAGGCTTACATCAGGGGCTACAGGTTCAAAGTCCTTCCAATAAGCTGGGAAAACAGGAAGACTGGTCTTTCTAAGCTGAAAATTCGGGAAATGGGATCTAGATATTTTTTCATAATAATCTATTGTCTGCTTGAGAAATACATGGTGGGCAAGGATTATCGCAGAATCTGACCTGATCCCGCCATGGAGACATCTGTTGAATCTCCGGGAGATTCACTGGCACACTGAGACAATAAAAAGCCAGTTGCCGTCAACATGAAAGTTGTCGTTTTTCTCGTCGTTTTCCTGGGAACTCGGCAATGGTTGCGGACATGATATTCTCAAGATTCGGCATCACTTTCAACCCGCGCTATGTATGCGCCCTGCCCGGAAAGATAGGGCTTTCAATCCCATGGAAAACTTTGGAGAAATACAAAAAGAACGCTACGCAGTCTGAAGATATTTGGAAAATTCTTCTCTGCGGATGCTGATTTTTCCATCGGAAATGCTAGATTCATGTTTTGTTTTGCCAGCGCATTTTCATTGAATATGCAAAGTCTGGCCAGTTGCTGAAGATGGAATGCAAAGTCAAATTCAATAGGAGCCGATCAATGAAGAATCTGCCGGTAATTAAGCTTGGAATCGTCGCGGTCAGCAGAGACTGTTTTCCTGTGAGTCTTTCGGAAAAAAGGAAAAAACAAGTTTTGGCAGAATGCAAAAAGGCCAAGATCGGCGTGCTTGATGTTCCTGTCATGGTAGAAAATGAGAACGATGCTATGAAGGCGCTTGACTTCATACGCGAAAACTCGATCAATGCGCTTGTCATTTATCTTGGCAACTTCGGCCCGGAAACCCCTTCGACACTGCTTGCGTCAAAGTTTGCCGGACCAGTTGTTTTTCTTGCGGCGGCAGAGGAGAGCAAATCGTCTCTCGCGACTTCGAGAGGCGATGCATACTGCGGGATGCTGAATGCCTCGTACAACTGCGGTCTACGCAAGCTGAAAGTCTGCATACCTGAATATCCGGTAGGAACGCCTTCAGAGATTGCCGCAATGATTGGAGCTTTTCTGCCCGTCGCCAGAGCCGCTCTTGCTCTTTCCCAGCTCAAGATTTTCGCCTTTGGCCCTAGGCCGCAGGATTTTCTCGCGTGCAATGCCCCCATCAAGCCGCTATACGACCTGGGTGTAGAAATCATGGAAAACAGCGAGCTTGATCTCTATGACGTCTATCTCTCGGCGAAGGGAGATCCCGCGATTCCAGCGATAGTCTCAGACATGGCGAAGGAGCTGGGAAAGGGGAACAGATATCCGGATCTACTGCCTAAACTGGCGCAGTTCGAGGCTGGTCTGCTGAAATTCATGGAAAAAAATCTTGGCGCGTCAAAATTCGGCATATTTGCGGACAAATGCTGGCCGTCCTTTGAAAAATATTTTGGATTCGTTCCCTGCTTCGTCAACTCAAGACTGGCATCGAGGGGGATTCCCGTTTCCTGCGAGGTTGACATCTACGGAGCTCTGAGCGAGTACATTGGAGTTTGCGCAAGCGGACTGCCCACGACACTGCTTGACATCAACAACACGGTGCCCAGCGACATGTCGGCCGCGAAAAAGTCTAAGCTTGGCAAATATCAGCCGACGGATCTCTTCATGGGCTTCCACTGCGGCAACACCGCATCGGAGTGCCTTTGCGAATGTTCGATGAAGTATCAGTTCATCATGCACTCTCTCATGGAACCCGGTAAGGCTCCGGACATCACCCGTGGCACGCTTGAGGGCAGGCTTCGTCCGGGAGAAGCAACAGTCTTCCGCCTCCAGAGCACGGCTGACGCCACTTTGAAGGCCTATGTCGCACAAGGAGAAATTCTCGACATGGATCCATCTTCGTTCGGCAGTATCGGCGTCTTCGCCATAGATCAGATGTCCAGATTCTACAGGCATGTGCTGATCGAACACCGTTTTCCGCATCATGCCGCGATCGCATTCTCCCATTCTGGCAAGGCTCTCTTCGAGATATTCAAACTGATTGGCGTCGCCCCCGACATGATTCATTTCAACCGCGCAAAGAGCGACAGGTACCCGACGGAAAATCCCTTTTGAAGCAGGGCACCTTTACGGAGATACCTCCCGCGATTTGGCGCCGACAGGAAGACGAATGAAAAAGAGCGAGCTGATCGAAACACTCGAGCGACTTTCTTTGCGCCCAAGCAGAAAACTGGGGCAGAATTTTCTTCTCGACGACAATCTGCTCGACTTCATCGCAGGCAAGTCGCGTGAACAGCCTGGCGACATGATACTGGAGGTCGGTCCCGGGCTCGGCTGTCTCACGCAAAGACTTCTTCTCGAAAAAAAAGAGCTTGTAGCAATTGAAATTGACAAGCGGCTGATTGAATATTTGGGGCGTAGGTTCAGGAATCCAAAATTTAATCTTGTCGGCGGTGATGCGTGTCGTCTCGACATTCCGAAAATAATCTGCGAATTCCGCGGAAAGCACGGATTTGAAAAATGGAAGTGCGTCGCGAATTTGCCGTATTCCATCAGCACGCCCTTTGCAATATCCATGGCGGCGTTAGAAAGACCTCCGGACTCGATGCTCTTTCTTCTGCAGAAGGACACTGCTAAGAGATTTGCCGCCGGAGTTTCTTCGCCGGACTATTCCGCCGCGTCTGTCATTCTGCAATCAAGATACTCGGTGAAACTGCTCAGAAGCATTCCATCGCAGGTATTCTTTCCGGCGCCGGAAGTCTCCTCAGCCCTTGTCGAATTCAGGCTTCGCGAAGATGGCGCACCTGCAAATTTTCCATCATTCATGAGCTTTGTGAAGCAGGCATTTTCGCGGAGAAGAAAAAAGATGCAGACCAACCTTGGCGTATATCCGGGGATGCGCGAGCTTTTTGAGGCGATGGGGATTTCTGAAAATGCGCGTGCCGAGGAGCTTTCTCCTGACGAATTCGTCCGCCTTAATCTTGAACGCACGAGAAGATGCAGTAATGCCGGGCCGGGCAGTCCGTTTGTCCAAGAGGATTCCTCACCCCTGAAACCATAGGATTGCATCGCCTCCCTATGCAGGAATAGGACTCACTCAAACCGGATTTGAAAATTGTTGTCTTTTTCAATCTTCTGCTTGATTTCCTGCTCTTTTGGAGTATTGTTTTGAGCTTTTTGCAATTCTGCGGACAGGCTTTTTAAACTGAAAAGGACGGCTCTTGCGGAGCCAGTTTGAAATATGGAACCATTAGCACTGGACACAATCAGGCACAGCGCCTCGCACGTGATGGCGGCGGCAGTGCAAAGGCTTTTTCCCGACGCGAAGTTCGACATCGGACCTGCGACAGAAGATGGCTTCTACTATGATTTTGACATAGAGCACAGGCTTGTCCCCGAGGATCTTGAACGTATCGAGAAGGAAATGGCGAAGATCGTTTCCGAGAAGCTCCCCTTCGAATGCGCCGAGATGAGCCGGGAGCAGGCGCATGCGCTTCTTTCCGAGAAGGGGCAGAAATACAAGCTCGAAAGGCTTGGAGACATTCCCGAAGGTCAAAAAATCACATTCTACACTTGCGCCGGCTTCAGCGATCTCTGCAGGGGGCCGCATGTCTCCCACTCAGGGCAGATCGGCGATTTCAGGCTTTTGTCCATAGCGGGCGCATACTTCAGGGGCTCCGAAAACAATCCGATGCTTCAAAGGATATATGGAACAAGCTTTTCAAGCTCGAAGGAATTGAGGAAATATCTTGATTTCATCGAAGAGGCCAAGAAGAGAGACCATCGCAGGCTTGGAAAGGACTTGGAGCTTTTCATGTTCTCCGAGGATGTTGGACCGGGTCTTGTCCTTTGGCAGACAAAGGGTGCGAGAATTCGCAACACCATAGAGGAATACTGGCGGAGCGAGCACTACAAGAACGGCTACGAGCTGATCTACACTCCGCACATCGGCCTCTCGAACCTCTGGGAGAAAAGCGGGCATCTGAGCTTCTACAAGGACGCGATGTATTCGCCCATGAAGATAGACGAGCGTGAATATTTCGTCAAGCCGATGAACTGTCCCTTCCACATCCAGATTTACAACGTCAGAAACAGATCCTACAGGGAATTGCCACTGCGCTGGGCGGAGCTCGGGACTGTGTACCGCTATGAAAAGGGCGGAGTCTTGCACGGTCTTCTGAGGGTGCGCGGCTTCACGCAGGACGATGCGCACATCATCTGCGCTCCGGAGCAGATCGAAAGCGAAATATGCGAGGTGCTCAATTTCAGCCTGAAGGTCTGGAGAGACTTCGGATTCAAGGAGATCAAGGCGTATCTGGCGACCCGCCCGGAAAAGTCCGTGGGAGAGCCGGAGAGATGGGAGCAGGCAATCTTGTCCCTGAGAAAGGCTGTTTCCGCATGCGGACTGGAATGCGAAACTGACGAAGGCGGCGGAGCCTTCTACGGACCAAAGATTGATTTGAAAATCAAGGACGCCCTTGGAAGAGAGTGGCAGACAAGCACGATACAGTTCGACTTCAATCTGCCGGAGCGCTTTGACATGAGCTATACCGGGAATGACGGGCAGAGGCACCGCCCCTACATGGTTCACAGGGCGCTTTTCGGCTCGCTCGAGCGTTTTTTCGGCATACTTATCGAACATTATTCGGGGGCGTTCCCGCTCTGGCTTGCGCCGGAGCAGGCGAGAGTCATGCCGGTCGCCGAGTCCGCCAGCGAATATGCCGGGCAGATCGCGAGCAGGCTGAAGGAGAGCGGGATAAGATGCACCACGGATCTGGGCTCGGAAAAGATTGGAGCCAAGATAAAGGATGCCAGGAACCAGAGAATTCCATACATGCTGGTTGTCGGAGAAAAGGAGATGGCGGACGGAACGATAGCCGCAAGAAACAGGAAAGACGGGGAGCTCGGCGCCCTCTCTTTCGATGCACTCCTTGCCAGAATGAAGAACGAGATCCAGGAGAAGGTTTAGACAGTTCGTTTGCGCGGAGCTCCACCGGATTTCTGCGCAATTTTCGCAATAAAAGGCAACTTAAAAAAAGGAGACGGCCATAGGAAGAATCATTAGAGAAAACGACCGCCAGATGGCGGGTCGCAGTGTGAGGCTGATCGGCAAGGACGGCGCGCAGTTGGGCGTAGTCCCGCTCAAGCAGGCCTGCTTGCTTGCCTTTCAGAGCGGGCTTGATCTGGTGTCTGTCGCAGAACAGACCGAGCCGCCTGTCTGCAAAATAATGGACTTCGGAAAGTTCCTCTACGAGCAGAAAAAGAAGGAAAAGGAGCAGAAGAAGCACCAGCACGCGCAGAAGCTCAAGGAAATCAAGTTTTCCGCGAGCATAGATCCTCACGACTACAGCATCAAAATCGGTCATGCCACAGAGTTCCTGAAGGAATCTCATAAAGTGAAGGCAAGCATGATGTTCAGAGGACGGGAAATGTCGCACAAGGAGATCGGATTTGAAGTCATGAACAATGTCGTCAAAGATCTCGATGCCTATGGCGTGCCCGAGTCCCCGCCGAAGCTGATCGGAAAGAGCATCATAATCAATTTCAACCCCAAGTGAATTTGGAACAGGGGATGAAAAAGACGGATAGCGGCTGGCATCGGCCGCGGAAGTCTTGAGTGAAAATAAACATTAAAATAGGAGACAACGATGCCCAAGATGAAGACAAGAAAATGTGCCGCCAAGCGGCTCAAAAAGACGGGAACGGGAAAGTATCTTCACTTCAAAGCCGGCGCCAGGCATCTCATGACAGGCAAGGCTTCGAAGAGGAAACGCAGACTCGGGAAGGCGGGCGAAGTGAGGTCCACAGAAATCTCAAGAGTGCGCGCCGCACTGCCCTACGGTCTCTAATAGCGGGACTCGTCAGATTTTGAAACGCTTGAACTTAAAAACGGAGAAATAAAATGAGAGTGACTTTGGCGGTTCCGTCGAGAAAAAGACGCAAACGGCTCCTCAAGTGCGCAAAAGGCTACTACGGCGCGACGAGCAAAAGAATCAGGATAGCCTATGACGCGGTTGACAAGGCGGATTCATACAGGTTTGTAGGCAGAAAACAGAAGAAGCGCCAGTTCAGAAGGCTTTGGACAGTGCGTATAAATGTCGCCTGCAGGGATCTTGGCATGACTTACAGCGCATTCATAAATGGTCTGAAAAAGGCCAAGATCGAGCTCAACAGGAAGGTTTTGGCAGACCTGGCAGTAAACGATGCGGCGGCATTCGCGTCGCTCGTGGCAAAGGCGAAGGAAACACTCGCTTCCTGAAGAGCTGGCTTAGGATTTTTCCGGGCTCCGCCCGCCAAAATGGGCGGAGCCCACAATTTATCGGATGGAAAAAATGTCCTCCTTCATAGCTTCAATCAATGAAAAGATGGCGGAAGCGGAGCGCGATCTCGCATCTGCGTCAGATTCGGCGTCTCTCGAAGAAATCAGGATCAAGTATCTGGGGCGCAATGGTTTTTTCAGCCGCGCCGCAGACGATTTGAAGCTTGTTCCCAAGGAAGAGAAGCCCGATGCCGGACGCTCGTTCAATACGGCAAGAAAAAAGTTCCAGGAGCTTTTCGACTCTGCGCTGGAGTCGCTCAAGGGCGGAAGCAAATCCCCTTCCAGCGGCGAAAGACCGGATCTCACACTTCCTGGCAGGAAAAGAAAATTCGGGGCGAAGCACCCTATTTCAAGAGTGATTGAAGACTGCGCTGCAATATTCAGACGGCTTGGGTTCATTGTCGCGGATGGTCCCGAGATCGAGACTGTTTTCCACAATTTCGACGCGCTGAACACGCCGTTGCATCATCCGTCGCGCGATCCCCAGGACACATTTTACCTTCCGGACGGACGTCTTCTAAGGACTCAGACATCGCCGGTTCAAATCAGGGTCATGCAGAAGCAGAGCCCGCCAGTCAGAATTGTCGCACCGGGCAGATGTTTCAGGCGTGACACACCAGACGCGACACACAGCCTCAATTTCCATCAGATTGAGGGTCTATATGTTGACGCCGGAGTCTCCATGGCGGATCTGAAGAGCACCCTACTCTTTTTCGCCCGTGAATTGGTGGGCCCCGATGCGGATGTGCGCCTGAGACCGCATTTTTTCCCGTTCACCGAGCCGAGCGTTGAATACGATTTCTCCTGCATCATGTGCAGGGGCAAGGGTTGCCGCATATGTAAAAATTCAGGATGGCTTGAAATCTCCGGAGCTGGTATGGTCAATCCTGCCGTTCTCGCAAACGTAGGCTACGATCCCGAGGAATACAGCGGATTCGCATTCGGCATGGGCATCGAGCGCATCGCGATGATACGCTACGCCATAAACGACATCAGAATACTCTATGAAAACGATCTCAGATTTCTCGAACAGTTCTGAGATACGCCTCCTTTCCGATTCAGAAGAAGAGACAGTCAAAATAGCCCAGGGAATCGCAGATTCTCTCCACCCGGGACAGATCATTTTTCTGAAGGGAGAGCTTGGAGCCGGAAAGACTTTTTTCGCTCGCGCCATGGCCGAGCGCCTGGGAGTTGGCGTCCCCGTCCAGAGTCCCAGCTTCTCGATCGTCCACGAATACCCAATAGAAAATCCACGATTGAGCGGGATCCGCATGCTTTTCCATCTTGATCTGTATAGAATAGACGGGATAGAATCTGCTCTCGCATTCGGCATTGATGAATATCTCAGCCCCCTTGATGCCGTCACAATAATAGAATGGCCTGAAAGACTCGGCGCATACTCAACGAATCACCCCGCGCTCCTTATTGAAATAAGACATGCCTCCGAGACTTCGAGAGAGTTTCTTGTTAATTTCAAAAAGGAATTCTTCGCCAAATCGCTCCGCGATAAATATGACTTAGGGGCTCTTGCAAAATAAACTTGCCATTTGCACGGTCACCAGTCTTTTGGCCGCTTTTCCCGCCATTCAGTCGTTACATGTCTCGAGATGCTCCTCCATCATGTCAGAAATATCAGCTCGAAATCCTTGGTGGCAAATGTGAAAGTTATTTCGCAACAGCCCCTTGGAGGATGTCGAGGACTGCGAATAAAAATATGAAATTGCAGACGGAGAGATTTCTGCGCTTTCCGATTGTACTCTCAGACATCTGAACGCTGTTTTCGAGAGAGTCTCCTAGGCGCGTCTTCGTTCCCGGAAAGCCATATCCAGTATCTGTCGGACGGACCTTTCCTGACACGCTCGGAAATTTCATCAATGTTTTTAACGGATGCGATTTTTGAAGCCGAAATTTTCATTTCAGAGGGGAAGCCTCTCCCTGAAATATAGTCGAGGACTATTTTTCTTGATATCCTGAGGCCGGGCTCAAGTCCGTAATGGGAAATTATATCAGAACTGTGAAGAATGATTTCGTCGGCAAGATCGTCAGACGATGGCGGTGCGAAATCTGGCGAGGCAATTTCGGAAAAGATCCATGGATTTCCCATGGAGCCGGTGGCAATCATGGTGCAGTTGCAGAGGCTTTCCCGGATGGCGCAACCGTGCGATTTTCGCGAATTTATCCCGCCATTCACAAGAACAGGAATTCCAAGGCTTTTCCTTATTTCTCCGATGATCGCATAGGAAACCGGACCTGAATAGAGATTTTCCAGTGTCCTCCCATGAACTGTCAGAGTCCTTGCGCCGGCATCCTCCAGCTTCTTTGCAAGGGCAATGCTGGGGACGGGATCTTCGGCATCTAAAATTCTTATTTTTGCACTCACTGGAGCTTTGCTTTTCTTTGCGATAGAAGAGAGGGCACGCGCCGCGGCATCGCATTTTTTTGCCAGTGCCGCCCCCTCTCCCTTCCTGAGGACTTTGCGCACAGGACAGCCGAGATTGAAATCCAGAACATCGAATTCAAATTGGTTGAGTATTTCCGCCGCCCGCTCGAGGAGTGGGATATCCGCGCCAATGAGCTGAGTCCCAAGCCATTTTTCCCAGGAGCCGCGCTCGATTATTCTGCGCGACTTGTCAAATGCGAAGACAAGCGCTCCCGCATCAATCATTTCGGTGAAGGCGAAACGGCAGGAATGCCGCGCCGCAGACTTTCTGTAGGGGATGTCCGTGTAGCCTGCAAGAGGTGCAAGAACTGTTGAATTTTCAGGATAGATCATTGTTGAAAAAGATGCTCTATTAGTATTTTTACGCCGACTGCAATGAGGACTAGCCCACCCGCTATTTCTGTTTTATCCTCGCACAAATGGCCCAGATAATCGCCGGCGATGACTCCGAAGAAACAGAGGACGAAAGTTACAGCCCCTATTATGATTGACGCATGGAGAATGGAGTTGATGTCCATGAGAAAGGAAAGGGATATGCCAACGGCGAGCGCGTCAATACTTGTGGCAATCGCCAGGAGGAGAAGAATTCTAAAGCTGGAGGGATCTTTTCTATCGCGGCCTGAATTTCTAAGGAATTTTGCCTCGTATATCATTTTTCCGCCAATGAAGCTGAGTATGAAAAATATGATCCAGTGGTCTATGGCGGAGATCTGAGATTTGAACGATGCGCCTGCAAATGCGCCTATCAGCGGCATGACCGCCTGAAAAAGACCGAAGAAGAAGGCAATCCTTGCGGCATGCCCGAGCCTGGCCTCTTTTATTTGAGCCCCGCTTGCAATCGAGACTGACAATGCGTCCATCGAAAGTCCAAGCGCAAGCAGAAAAACTTCAATTCCCGACATTTGATGCCATTCTCCTTATGGATGGCTTGCCTGATGCGCATCCAGGACATAATGTAAGCCGCGAGTCGAAACCTGCAATCCCTAACTTGATCGTATAGGAAATTGTATTTTTTATACTTTTCGTAATCGTAGTCGCTATCGCTATCAGCGGAGCGGCAATCTATAAATTTAGTTGAATACGAACCCAGTATGCCAGTCTCTCCGAGAATGACCCGGAGGCGTTTTTGGAAAAGCGCTTCGCATACACGATGGACTAAATACGACACGAAGCACGTGAACGATTACGTGAACGAGTGG
>DYRX01000360.1 GCA_020718525.1 Victivallis vadensis | reverse complement strand
AAAATGGAAACTTTTATACCGCTGAAATTGGAAAAAATCACGCAGCTGTTGACACATCATGCAATTTGCGAATATGCCGCGGCGAGAATGGCCAAGGAGACGGATCCACTCGCTGGTCTTTGCCGCGCCGAGCGCGCCTTGTTCTCGAAAGAGGGAATGGCGCGTTTCCTAGACCGCTGGTGGACTGTCCTGTCTAGACGGGAATCTGTCGCGGACTCAATAGCTGAGATGCGCTTGCGCAACCCTGTCTGCATCGCCCGCAATCACCGTGTCGAGTCGGCCCTTGCGCAAGCTGAGCAAGAGGGTGCCTATGTATTGTTTGACGAACTGACGCGCGTCCTTGCGAGACCGTTCCAGGAAATCCTACCGGCATACAGGGAGCCGCCGGCGGAGCATGAGCGGGTGCGGCAGACCTATTGCGGAACCTGAGAGCGGGACAAGAGGCTCCTTTGAAAAGCGGCAAGTCCCGAGTCTCTTACAGCAGTTTGAGTCCTGGGAGGTCCTGGACATCCACAAGACCGACGAGCCTGCCGGATTCATCGAGAACAAGGATGTCGTCTATGTGCTTGGCTTCAATGATTTTAAGCACTTCGACGGCAAGATTGCCTGCGCAGACCGACGATGGATTTTTTGTCATGACGGATGCCACCTTTTCGTCCAGTAGCTTCATGCCGAGCTCGATGTGTCTTCTGAAATCGCCGTCGGTGAAAATTCCCAGCGGTCTGGAGTCCTGATCCGTAATCACCGCGGATCCGCTCCTAGCCTTGGTCATTCTGAGAAGAGTTTCCTTGACAGTGCAGTCCGGTGAGACGGCAACCAGTCTCTCGCCGGTCCTCATGACATCGGAAACCCTTAGTGTGACAGCCTTTCCGATTGCGCCTCCTGGATGGAGCCGTCCGTAGTCCTCCTTGGAGAAGCCCCTAATTTTGAGGAGAGTGATGGCCAACGCGTCGCCAAGAGCGATGAGCACTGTCGTACTTGTAGTGGGAGCGAGGTTGAAAGGGCACGCCTCCCTTCTAATGGGCATGGGCACTACTATGTCGCTCCATTTCGCCAGCTTGGAAGAGGCGACTCCAGTGATGGCGACGATTGGCACGTCGAGCCTGCGTGCCGAAGGAAGAATCGAGACTATCTCGTCGGATTCTCCGCTGTAGCTTATCGCTATGAGCATGTCGCTTTTTTGGAGTATTCCCATGTCGCCGTGCATGGCCTCGACAGGATGCATGAAGACTGAAGGAGCGCCGGTGCTTGCGAGAGTCGCGGCAATTTTCCGCCCAACGTGTCCGCTTTTTCCGACGCCGCTTATCACGAGCTTTCCTCCGCCGTCGAGTATTCTCATGCACTCCGCGACTAGCTTTGAAAAGTCGCCGCCAAGATTGGATCTCATATCCTCGAGCCCTTCGATCTCCACGGAAAGGGCGTCTCTCGCAATCGAGCAGATTTCCTCAGGAGAAGATTTTTTCATGCATTCACCCATACCTTGATTCCGCGCTTTTCCCGCTCCCTCATGACGCAGTCCCTAAGGCTGTTGTAAATCCTCTCCGGATCTGGAAGTCCATAAATATCCAAGTTCGGGCGGATCCTGTCGCTTGATTTGATCCTCAATATTCCGTAGCCGAGAATTCTTTGCGCGATCGGGGAAACGATCTCAAAATCGTCCACTCTGAACAGCTCTATAATTTCAGTCTGTTTCATGAAAATTCCGGTCTCGACTTTGACACGCTGAGTGCTTATTATGAATTTGACCTGCCTGCTTTTTATGAAATAGTAGATCAGGATCAGTCCTAAAGTCAGGATTATCCATAGGTATTGGACAAGAGAATAGATGAGGGGCGGGTGCTCGGAGTAGATGATTTTTTCAACAGCATCCTTCTGCTTTGTTTCATATGCCAGGAGATCTTCGCCGCAGAAACGACATTTGATCGCCGCCGATTTGATGCGCTCTGCGCAGAGGGGGCAAAACTTCGTATCAGTCTCGATGACCAACTCCGGCTTCCCGTTTATTTCAGCCTTGTTTTCGTCAGATTCCATGGTATAATTGCCCTCGGACAGGTTTTGATTCTATCTCTCTTTCGCGGCAGTTTTCAGATCTGCGGCGCTTGACGAGCCACTCCGCCGAATATAGCATTCGAATTCGGAGCCGCAAGAGCCGCCATTCTGTTTGTTGAACGGAGAGGAATGCCTTGTTCCAGAACTTTGACATTTCTCAAAACAGAAAACACGAAAAAAAGGAATTGAAAGATGCCTGCTCAAAGCATTTGCTCCGCACTTTGCGACGGAAAGATTCTTGTTTCCGATGGAGCCTGGGGAACATACCTTCAGAAAAAGGGGCTTAAGCCTGGAGAATGCCCGGAGCTTTGGTGTCTGGAGCGGCCGGGCGATGTCGAGGAAATCGCCGCAAGCTACATCGCCGCCGGAGCAGACATGATCGAAAGCAACAGCTTCGGAGGCTCCTCCTTCAAGCTGGAACATTATGGACTGGCAGACAAGGCTACGCAAATCAACGAGGCGGCGGCAAGAATTTCAAGAAAGGCGGCGGGAAGCTCGAACTGGGTCATCGCATCTGTCGGCCCAACTGGAAAAATTCTCATGATGGGAGACGTGTCCGAAGAAGAGCTCTACGCATCTTTCAAGGAACAGATGCTCGCCCTCGAAAAAGGAGGCGCAGACGCAGTCTGCATCGAGACAATGAGCGCCATAGACGAAGCCGTCATAGCAATAAAGGCGGCGCGGGACAACTGCAACTGCGAAGTCATCTGCACCTTCACTTTTGAGAAGACAGTCTCTGGAGACTACCGCACAATGATGGGGGTTTCGCCGTCCGAAGCCGCGCTGGCGGCAATTGAGGCCGGAGCCCATATCGTGGGGACAAACTGCGGGAATGGAATACGGGGCATGATTGACATCGTGAAGGAAATCAGAAACGCCGCGCCCAGGGCTCCGATTCTTGTTCACGCAAATGCTGGACTTCCAAAAAATGTCGGCGGAATAGACATCTTTCCAGAAAGCCCCGAAGAAATGGCTTCAATGGTTCCGGAGCTTGCAAAGGCAGGCGCCTCAGTCATCGGCGGATGCTGTGGGACAAGTCCCGAGCACATAAAGGCAATCAAAAACGCCCTTCTTTCCCATTCAGCATAGGGGCATTTCCATGTGCACCGGCAGAAATGGAGCTCAGCGCTTTCTGTATTCGGACGTGCTGAAGCCTGTTTTTTTCTTAAATTGGCGGCAGAAGAAGCTCGTGCTGGCGTATCCTATAGTTTTTCAGATAAATAATTTCATTATTTTGCTGAAAAACTATCACCGGGAAGCTGAAGCTCCGCACAGTCTGAACGCCGAAAGGCTCACGCCGCAGGGCGGTCATGCCTCTTTCCGCACGGCCTTTGTCCCGCCTGGAAACGACGATACCATCGTATCGCCTTATTCCCGTCAAGCCAAATCCGCATCGAAAACAGGCATGATTTAATTAAACTTATTGCGATCCAGGACACTGGTTTCCGAATGCGGCAAGGACTGATTTGCGCAAATCGTCAAACGTCTTGAAGTACT
>DYRX01000058.1 GCA_020718525.1 Victivallis vadensis | reverse complement strand
CAGAGGATCACAAGTTCGCCGTCCTTCCGGGCTCTTTTGAGGAAGACAGGCTTTCTGGAGCCCCGGCCGCCGATCATGGAAAATGATTCCGGCGTGCAGAAGTCGTCTTAGAATTCTTTCCGGGAATCCGTCCCCGTCGAGAACAAGCCCGAGCGAAAGGAGGAGGCAGTCGTCCCGCTTCTCCTTGGAATGCCCGCGTCTGGCCTTGGGATTCCTCAGGCACTGGTCCTCGAAATAGCTGTTTGTAAGATCGTAGAGGATTATCGAGCCGCTCAGGCTGAAAAGCGTCTTTTCACGTTCCCGCAAATGCCTTTCAATACCGTGGTGCTCCGAGAGGAGGATGTCGGATATCCTGCCGGTTGGTTGGCGCGGAGCAAAAAGCTTCGGTCGCGTCCTCTCCCCCTATTATCATGTCCGCCCACTTCGCGACAGAAGGCTTCAGAGGAATGAGAGACTGGATGCCGCGAATCCTGTTCTCAACTTCCTGCGCGATCTCCCTGATCTCGCGGGTTGGCGGCGAAAGACTGCCTAAGGACGCGACGACTCTCTGCCTCACGTTGCCCCTCCACAAGCTGCAGCACAGGCGTCCGTTGCTCTTGTCTCCGTAGCCGTTTGTCGCTTTCACTTGAAACACGGCAAATTGCACGGGGCGCTAAGCGAGCTTTTTCCGGAATTTCTAGATTCCCCGCCAAGCGATCCTTTTGACGGAGCTCCGCTGAGATACAAAAAGGGATTTATAAAGCTTAAGAAAGAGCAAAAGAAAGAGAATGGAACGGACGAGCTGGAATACGAAGCGAACGGATACATTGTCTACAGCGTGGGGGAGAATCTGACCGACGACGGAGTAATCAACGCCGGTTTGCAAAAACTCCCCAACCGCGGCGACATCTGCTTCCCTGTGATTTTGACTGCGGAAGACGCAACCCCATAGCAATAAAATACTGGCGGAGACGGTGGGTCTGCGAATCTTTACTTGTGTTCAATGAGTGAACGCATATACGAAGATGTTGATTCCAAGCCTGCTGTAGAAGATATGCGCATAGTCGCTTATTTCAGTGCTTTGATAGTATCTGAAGACGCGCCAACGTCCGTCAGGTTCCTGAACCCAGGCGGGCGTTGCCTCGCTCTGGCAATATATTAGATCCTTGCGTCCGTCCTCGCGCACCGCTTCGAAGCGTGCCCCCGCATAGCTTGCCGATCTAAGCCTCTCGCTCAATCCCTCCGCGCCTTCCAGCACACGAAAATTTATCTTTGTCGTCCAGTTCCCAAAATTGTCCTTCCCCCAGCCCATTGAAATAATTGGAGAGACTAGGACTGCAACTCTTCCACCCTCGTAAAGAGCCAAAAGGGAATATGTACCGTCCGGCCATTTTTCATTTACGACATAGTCTCTCACGCTGTCTGGCAATTTGGATGGATCCGGCAATCCGTGATAAAAGGATTTGAAGATTTCATGATTTCTTTTGAGGGGGCGAAACTCGCGGTCCGGATAAATTGACTTGAATGCCGAGGCAAGCTCCGGAGTCACCTGCCAGTCGGCATAGCTGTGATGCTGTCCGAAAAAGAGTTCCTTTCTAAGAAACTCCGCATTGACTCCTGCATCCACAAAGATGAATCCTCCACGGGCAAGATAATCCTTTATTCTCTCCTTCTCGCTTTCGCTGAAATTCCAGTTATCCCTGTCCGCATAGTTGACATATATGAAGGGATATTTAAAGATCTCATCGCTGTCAAAGCTTTTTAGAAGGACAGGTTCCGGACGTAGTTTTAAGGATGTCTGTTTTGTTACTTCCTCAAGGAGCGAAGAAAGTGCGCCAGGGTAGTTCCTGCGGATAGGCTCGCATGCGAGCACCTGGGCGATGGGGTCATCGTCTCCGGGAGACATTTGGCTCATCTGACTCTTTCCAGTCACATCGAGGCGCGCCGTGGCAGGAAAGAGAAAAAGAATGAGAAATGCGAGAGTCCTCGGCGTCATGTTTTTCACTCGCCTTCACGCTTTTTCTGGTTTTCCGAAGACGACTTCGGTATTTCTTTGCCGTTGGTCTTGCGCTCAAAAATAGCCAGGCTTTCCGCATCCATCTCATCGAAGTGGATTATTTTGACCGTGTCTGTCACGTATATGCTTATCGAATCCGCCATTATGTCCATTATCTTTGCCTTGAGAAATATGGTACCGTCGCTTAGCGCCAATTTGACAGGGGCCAGATCGGCCGGAGCAATAAGCTTTGAGCCAGCAGGGTAGCTTATCTTAAAATAGACCTTGTCCTGTCTCCAAACTTGCGAAAGGGTTGCATCTTTGTATTTGGAGCCGCCCAGGACCGAAAGCTCCGCTGAAGAGACGCTAAGCGTCAAAGCGGGCAGAACGGCGAGAAAGAACGGCAAAACGGCAAAAAAGCGCATGGTGTCCTCCGAATGAGCGATGGAGATCTAATATTCTGCAAATTATACTCGTCTAGGGTGAAAAAATGAAATTCATATCGCCTCTCTTGCCTGCGCACAGCGCGCAAGCAGGCGGTCGGGACAGAAAAATCCAATTCCAAACATTACCCGCCAAAACAACAATTTTCAGCCTAAAAGAGCATAGCCTTTGAAGAAAATTATCATCTGGAAGCAATTCTTCAAGCCTCCTTGCGCAATGATGAGCAAAAAAGTTTGCCAATCCATAGAAAACCCGGCTGTTTTTTTGCTCTTCGCATGTTATCTTAAACAACATGAAAAAAATGGCATTGACAGTTGTCTATGAAGATCGGATGAGTCGGGAAGAGGATGCAGAGCTCAGAGACTGCCTTTGCGCCTGCTTCCCATCGGACTCCGAGGTCTTCTCGAAGACTCGCGACTGGCATGGTTCTTCCCCTGAATGGTGCGTGATCTGCAGGGAATCCGGCAAAATTATAGCCCACGTCGGGATCGTGTCCAGACGGATCAAGGTTGGAACGATGAATCTCTTCGTCGCAGGCATTCAGAATGTCTTTGTCCTTCCCCAGGAAAGAGGCAGAGGTCTTTCAGACATTGTAATGAATGAAGCAATGCGCCACGCCAAGGAGCGATCCGACTATGATTGTGGACTGCTCTATTGCGTGCCACAGCTCCTGAAAGTCTATGCCAGATGCGGATGGCGAGAAATCCCTAAGGACGACATACTCAGAATTGATGAAAACGGCGCGGAGCTCCACTTGCCAGGCAAAAACATCGCCATGTTCCATCCCCTCAGAATAGAGGATTTCCCTTCCGGAATAATCCATCTCATGGGCAACGACTGGTAGCAACAAGACAAAGATTTCAAGCAGTCATTATTGCAGGAATTTCAGAAATTTCCTTGCCCCTTGATCTTGCATTGGCTCGAAGTGAATTGCCGAAGAGCTTGGAGGAGATAAGCTCCGCCTTGTCTGAATTGCTCGACGTTCCGAACAGACAAATATGCCTGGTAAATCTTCACTGAACTACGTCGTTCAGCGAATCTTTACCATGCTTGGACTCTTCCGCTGAAATTTCAGCATATTTGCCAGAAGGGCAGATTTTTATACAGAAGAAACTATTCGTTAGATTTACCCCAGGACAAGATCCGCGGAAGTTTTCCGTACAAGATTATCTATTGTTTTGGCTCTGGCAGTTTGACAGGAACGAGGCTGATGCCGTTGTCCATAATCACATATCCGCTGGGCTTGGAGCCCGCCGGTAAAACCGGATATGCGACCATCACCTGGCTATATCCAACAGGATATGCGCTAGCATCCGAGTCCAGAACTTTCATGCATGAATAATTGGCGTATCCGCGGGCATTCTTGAAGATATAAGTGGCAACGCGGTCGATCTTGCAATTTTTATAGCACCATTTTCCGCCACGATCGCATTCGACATATATCTTTGGAGCCTTGCACCCAAAATTCCTGCCCCTCAGCAAGATCACGCCTCCCTCGCTGGACACGTCCGTGACTATGGGTGGGGACAGCCAGATATTCTTGTGCAAATAAATAGGCTTGTTGTCAAGAAGTTCTTTAGTTTGAATATAAAGACCGCCAAGATTCTTGGCAACAACAGGTTTATTGATGAGCAAAGTGCTCTTCTGACCGCTCTTATAGTCGCGTTTAGCATAGAGAAGAATCTTTTTAGTCCATTCGGCTGTTACCGATGTCTGTGGTCTCTTTTTGGTCGCACTAGTCACTATCGAGAATGGGAGGGATTTTGAACTTTCCTTTGCGGTGTTGACTTTAGGCCGAGCCGAAAAGTCCTCGAAGGCAGGATATCCGAGATCGGACGCATTGATTGCAATCGCCCAACCTTGGGAAATGTATTCGGTCTGCTCGTTCGAGAACTCCGCTGTGACTACTGCGTCGCCCACAAGAGTGACTGTGGTCGAGGGGGCATTGTAGATGGCGACAGTCGCATTCTCGGTGACAGTCCATTTTACAAAGAAGTATCCATCAGCGGGCTCGGCGCTGATCGCCTGCGGAATGTTCACTGTGACAGTGGTCGTCCCCAATGGGTTCGTGGAGCCGGATCCCTCCGGGATTGCCGTCATCGTCAATGAGGCCGTCACTGGCGGCGTATCGGAGAAGTTGGCGGTTATTGTTGCGTCAGCCAGAAGCGTGGCGGTTGTGGTCGTCGCAAAGGAGTCGGCCACCGAGGCATTGGATGTTGGATAAACCGTCCATCCGATAAAATGCTTGCCCTGCGCCGGATATGATGTAATCGTTTGGGGTATAAGAGTTTGAACGGTCATAGAGCCCTCCGGCAATGTTATCCCATAGCCGATTGGCGATGCGGCCATGGTGAGTACCGCAGTCTCTGGAGGGGTCGGGGAAAAGTTTGCGACGATTATGGAATCGCCTGCAAAAGTGGCGGTGGTCGTGGACTTGCTCGCATTCTCTATCACAACATTCCCAGTGGTCAGCCATCCGGAAAAATAGTATCCACCGATCGGCAATGCGGTAATCTGGAGCGGCTCATAGGTGTTGACAGTATGGACTCCAATCGGCGGCTCCGTTCTTCCTGTGTCGGCGGGCAGTACCGTCATTGAGAGCGTCACTGTGTCGTGTGCGAAGTTGGCAGTCACACCGCCATTGCCCGTAAGGAAAACAGTGGTGGATGCCGAATTGGGATCTGCTACTGTCAATGCGTCTTTGGCCGTCCAATTGACAAAATGATAATCCGCCTGAGGAGTGGCGGTTATGGCTATTGGGATAAGGGACTGGACGCTGTGCGAGCCCGGCTCCGGAGTGGTGGAACCCGCGCCGCTCACAAGGATTTCCAGAGTGACCGTCGGATTGGTCGTGATAAATGAGTATTGTTCACCATAAGCTGTGCCTGCCGAGTTGGTGGCGTATGCACGGACGTAGTAGGTAGTACCAGCGCTTAAACCTAGTATGGCGCTTGAAAAACTGCCTAGACCTCCGCCATCCTCTGTTTTACTGTTGTTGACATTCGGATTTTCGGAAGTGCTCCAGCAAACTCCTCTTAGCAATACTTCGAGCCCTCCATCGGATGTCACGTTGCCTCCGCATAAAGCAGTTGTGTCAGTCACCTGCGAAACAGCCGACGTCGTCAAAATAGGGATTGACGGCGTTAAAAAAGTCACCTCCTGCCCATAGCTTGTTCCAGCGATGTTCGTAGCGTAAGCCCTGACATAGTATGTCGTATCTGGACTCAGACCAGTCAACTGACTGACAAATCCGCCCAACCCCAATCCATCTTCTGTGTGGCTGTTAGCCAGTGTAGGATTCTGGAGGATGTTCCAGCAGACACCCCGCGCTGTCACCGACGTGCCGCCGCCGTCTCCTGTCACATTGCCTCCTCCTGTCGCCGAAGTCACTCCTATGCCTGTTATTTGAGCAGTCTCGACTGTCGGCAGGAGAGTCAAGGTGGTGAAGGCCTTCTGTTGTCCGTATGCGGTGCCGTCCGAGTTTATTGCGAAGGCTCGCACATAATAGATTGTCCCCGGCATCAAACCTCCAATTGTGCTGGAGAAACTCCCGGTTCCAGAACCGTCGTCCGTTCGGCTGTCAGATGTCGTTGGTACTGGCAGGGTGCTCCAGCACACGCCTCTTGAAGTGACAGCCAGTCCTCCGTCGCTGGAGACATCCCCGCCGCAGACTGCGCCTTTTGTGGTAATTTCCGTAATGTCAACGGTGGCAACCGCAGGCACGGCTGCAGTAATCGTTCCGCCAAGAATTCCCAGGAAGGCGAAGATGCACAATTTACTTGCCCAGAGTCCCATAATTATTTTTTTTGACAGCATAGTTCCCCTTGAATGATTTTAGTTTAAAACTGTGTGCCACAATCTCAGATTTCCCGAGCCCCCTCCATGCAAAGCATAAAGACAATCAATGCTTAATTCTGATTCTCAATGCGCGGACTTTATATGAGGAGAAGATAAAAGTCAAGTGTTAAATGCAAAAACATCAAAATTTATGCATTTCTCCCGCAGTTCTAGCTGACGGAACAGGGAGAGAAGGTCGGATTTGGTACGGAAAGATAACGAGATCATCTGTAGAAGTAGGAAAAAACGGATGTCATATCATTTTTTTGGATTTGTGGGATTCGCATTTATTCTATGGCAATTTGTGCTATGGGGCTATTTTAGATTCAGGGAGAGGAGGGTCTCTTTGTTTCTGATGAAGAGCTTTCCGTCTGCGATTATGGGGGCGGTCCAGCTCTGTCCACCAAGAGGCTTGAGCCTGCCTATTTCGATATATTTTGCAGGTTCAAGCTTGAAGAGGACAAGATCTCCGTTCGAGCCATCAAGGACAATAGCGTAGCCGTCCGAAATTCCGACCAGCCCGCCTTTCTCGAAGCCTTTCTGCTTCCATAAAGCTTTTCCATTCGCCGGATCCAAGCATACAAGATTGCCTGGATCGCTGGTGCAATAAATGTGTCCCTTGAAAAGAATCGGAGAGTTGAAATGCGACTGGATTTCCTTGTTCTCCCATTTTATGCGGGCAGTTCCCGAAGAGACTTCCACGAGCGCACAGCCATGCCCATAGCCGCTCGTTATAAAGACGCCCTTTGCACCGATGACAATCGGCATTGCGGAGTTGACGTCACAGCCCGTCTGCCAATCTGTGCTCCAAATGACGGCCCCGGTATCTGGATTTAGCCCGCTTAGTTTTGATGCCGAGAAAATTATATATGTTTTTTTTCCGTCTATCTTTGCAAAAAGGGGGGTGGCATATCCCGGCTTGTCGCCTCCTCCGCCTTTCCATATGAGTTCGCCTGTCAGTTTGTCAACTGCAACGACAGCAGAATTGTCTCGTCCGCCGGTGCATAGGATGAGCGATTTTCCGTCAACGAGGGGGGACATGCAGAGGAGCCAGCCCGGCATCTGTCCGTTCTGCTCTTGAAAATAATTCTTTTTCCATATTGGTTTTCCGTCTGTAGCATTCACGCAGTGGACATCGCCGAGCTGGGACTGTACATAGACTTTTCCGCCGTCAACTGTAGGGGTGGATCTTGCAAAGCCGTAGTTGGGACTGCTCATTCCAGAATTGAAGGAATAGCGCCAGGCTTCTTTTCCGGAGTTGACGTCAATGGCTCTTAAAATGTTGTTTTCAGAGAAGGAACCGTTTTTGCGCTCGTGGTCAATGATGAAGAGCCTCCCATCAGCGACTGAAGGACCGGCGTAGCCGTCGTCAGACATTTCAATCCGCCAGATTTCCTCGGGCTTCTTTTTCTTCCAGTCGAGATTGAGGTCTTTTTCTTTCGATATGCCGTTCTTGTCGGGACCATAGAAAAATGGCCAGTCCGCGCAGAACGATAGATTTGCGACAGAAAAGAGAGCAGACGCAAAAAGAGCCGCAAGCCAGTTCTTCATATTTGTCTCCTAAATTGAATGTTATACCATCTCCAGCGGAAGAAACTAGCCTTTTTTCTGGACAAATCAAACATGAAATGCTTTTTTTGATGGCCATGGATTCCCAGGCAGTCTTCAAGGTTTGAAATTCGGCATGGTGCTAGTTCTGGAATTTGCTTTAGATAAACAGGCTTCTTTTTATGAACAGGCTCAATGATGTCAAATTGAAGGTGCAGCGGAACAATAGGCATCTGAAAAAATATTGAAAAAAGATTCTTTCCATCTTGAAATGGGTTTTTTGGCCTCTAAATTATGGACTATACCAAATAATTATGGATTATACCAATGATGGAGACAGTATGGTGAGCGGGATTGGAATAGACAGGAGAAACAAGTCCCCCTTCTACAGGCAGATCATGGAGGGAATGCTTCGCCGGATCGGCGAAGGGGCTTTAAGGCCTGGAGCCAAACTTCCTTCGGAGCGTGAACTTGCCGAGGAGCTTGGGATTGCGAGGGGCACTGTAAAGAAGGCCTATGGAGAGCTCGAACGGGCGGGGATAATTGACGCATCGAGAGGTCATGGCAGTTTTGTATCGTCGAAGCAGGATCTGCCAGGCGGAAGACAGGAGGAGGCGCTGAGGCTGATAGACAGGACACTTGATTCACTTGAAGAGCTGAAGTTCTCGTTCAGGGAAATCAGGACATTCATGGATCTCAAGATTATAGAGCGCGAAGAAAAGCGCGAAAATCTTCATGTCGCCGCGATAGACTGCAATCCAGAGACGCTTTCTTTGTACGAAAAGCAGCTCGGCTTTATCGCGCCTGTCAAAATTGTCAATTTTCTGCTTGACGAGATCAGGAAGGAGGCGAATCCGGGGAGGAGATTCAAGGATTTTTCAATAATCCTCACCACTGCCACTCATTATCATGAAATTTGCGGGATGCTTCCAGGATTGAAGGATAAAATCATGAGGGTGGTTTTTTCTCCCAGCCAGAGTTCCGTCATAGAAATCTCGAAAATAGGGGCTTCTCAGAAAGTCGGGATATTGTGCGAGAGCAAGCGCTTTTCCGAAATAATACTGGAAAGACTTAGGAATCTCAATATATCCGCCTGCAAAGTGAGGCATGGATATCCGCGCGAATTTTCTGGCGTCGGAGAATTTCTTGAAAGAATTGACGTGCTGATTGTTCCACCGAGCATCAATCTGGCATCTGACAGACATGATGCGGCAATGCTCCAGAGTTTCACTAGGCGCGGCGGCAAGGTGATAGTTTTTGATTATCAGATTGAAAGAGGCTCTCTGCTGTATGTGGAGGAAAAAATAAGCGAGCAATTGAAACGATGAAAAAGACAAACGTAATTCTTGGAGTGATCGGCTCGGACTGTCATTCGGTGGGCAACAGGCTTCTCTCGGAGTTCTTCATGAATGCCGGATTCAACGTGATAAACCTGGGAGTGATGGTCAGCCAGAATGAGTTCATAAGCGCCGCGATTGAATCTGATGCAAGGGCCATACTTGTCTCATCTCTCTACGGGCATGGGCTGATTGACTGCGCAGGCTTCCGTGACAAATGCGTTGAAAAGGGCCTTGATCGAATTGTCCTCTATGTCGGAGGAAACCTCGTCGTGGGGAAAACACCTTTCGCGGAAGTCGAGAAAAAGTTCAAGGACATGGGGTTTGACAGGGTATTTCCTCCTGATGCCGATCTCAACGAGGCAGCAAAGTTTCTTAAGCATGACATTGAAAAGTAAAAGCGAGACGGTGATTTCCGTAGACATTGGCTCCACATTCACGAAGGGGGCCGTCTTCAGGATCACAAAAGACAAGCCCGCACTCCTTGATCGGGCAAACACGCCCAGCACGCCCGACGATCTTGCTGAGGGTGTGGGAAGAGTTCTGAGGAAGCTTGCCGGAAATAATTCTGGAGAGATCCGGGAAATTGCCGCGGAGATTCCGGTCTATTTTTCGTCCTCTGCGAAAGGCGGTCTTAAAATAGCGGCGGTCGGGCTGGTGCCTGAACTGACGGTCGAGGCGTCAAAAATAACGGCACATTCGGCAGGCGCTCGGATAAGCGGTGTCTTCTCATTCAAGCTTACAGAATCAGATATTGCAAAAATCGTCGAGACAGCTCCTGACATAGTTCTTCTTGCCGGCGGCACGGACGGCGGAAATGAAACGATGATCATTCACAACGCGGAAGCTATAGCCGCATCGTCATACTGCGGGACCATTGTCTTTGCCGGCAACAGGAATGCGCTAGACAGGGTTTCGAGAATATTTTCTGGCGGAAAATTTCTTTCCGCGGAAAATCTGATGCCTGAACTTGGCAGATTCAACCCGGAGCCGGCACGCGGATTGATCAGGAAAGTTTTCCTGGACGAAATCGTCAAAGGGAAAGGTCTTGACAGAATAGTGGATGCAGTTGGGAAAAATCCGAAGCCGACTCCCTTGGGAGTTTACGAACTTGTCGGGAGCATCAGCTCCGTGGACAAGGGCTGGAGCGATTTTTCTCTCATAGATCTTGGCGGTGCGACCACGGATTTCTATTCAAATGCACTTAATCCGCATGACAATTCCACTGTGGACAAGGGATTAATAGAACCAAAAGTCAAAAGGACGGTCGAGGGGGATCTGGGCATGAGGGTGAGTGCGGCATCCCTGATGGAGTTTCATCGCAACTTGATTCTCGCCGATGCGTCTAAAAGAAATATTGGGAGTGAATTTCTTGAATCGTATGTCAGAAAAATCAGTTTATGCCCGGAGCATCTCCCCGAGGGCGAGGCGGAAGCTGAGGCTGACTTCGTTTTAGCAAAGACATGCGTGGCGCAGTCAATGGCGAGGCACGCAGGCAGAATCCGTGAAGTCTATACCCCGACAGGAAAAGTTTCCGTCCGCAACGGGAAGGATCTCAGGAATGTCAAACGGATCATCGGCACTGGCGGATATCTTTCGGCGTGTGTCGCGGCGGAGATTTATGAACAGGGAGGAATCGGTCTGCTTGCAGATGCGGAAGAGAGGATGCTTCTGCCATTGGAGGCATCTTTCTACAGAGACTTCAATTATATCATCCCCATGCTTGGCTGTATTGTGTCGGACTATCCGGAAGAATCCGTTGAGATAGCGTTGAGCAATCTAAAGAAACTCGAGTGAATAGGAAGGAAAATGGAAAACAGAAAAATCGAGATCAAGGACTTTGAAAAGATCCGCAAGGATGTTCTCCAGACTTGGCCTACTGGAAAAGGGATCTGCCATGAGGAAGCATTCAAAAGGCACAGGGCGATGCCTGCGGGGAAAAACTTCGCGCTGGCGATGAGCAACGCAAAAAAAAAGAAGGCTACGCTGATACAGCCGAGAGCCGGAGTTGCGCTCATTGACGAGCATATAAAACTTCTGAAATTTCTCGATACCGAGGGAGATGCGGACCTCCTTCCTACCACAATTGACGCATACACAAGGCAGAACAGGTACGAGGAAGCCGCGAAGGGGATCGAAAAATCCCTCAATGCCGGCACGTCGCTCCTGAACGGTTTCCCGGCTGTTAACCATGGTCTCGACGGGTGTATCAAGACAGTGGAAAATGTGGAGAAGCCGATACAGGTCAGGCATGGCACGCCAGATGCGAGGCTTCTGGCTGAAATCACTCTTGCCGCAGGTTTTACAAGCTTTGAAGGGGGCGGGATATCATACAATATACCTTACACCAAGAAAGTCCCGCTTGATCGTTCAATCCTTGACTGGCAGTATGTTGACAGGCTTGTCGGCATCTATCAGGACAACGGGATAACGATCAACCGCGAGCCATTCGGTCCTCTCACAGGCACACTTGTCCCTCCCTTCATCAGTCACACTGTGGGGATAATAGAGGGACTTCTGGCTCTGAAGCAGGGAGTCAAGTCCCTTACGCTCGGATATGGACAGACGGGGAATCTCCTTCAGGACGTCGCCGCTGTGAAGTCCCTTCGCGAGCTTGCCGATGAATATTTCAGGAAGGATAATTACGACGACTTTGATCTTACCATCGTCTTTCACCAGTGGATGGGCGGATTTCCGGAAGACGAGTCGAAGGCGTTCTCCGTAATTTCGTGGGGAGCCGTTGCGGCCGCATTTTCTGGAGCGGAAAAGGTTATCGTGAAAACTCCGCACGAGGCGATGGGCATCCCAACCAAGGAAGCGAACGCGCAGGGGCTTAAGGCGACAAGGCAGGTCTTGAGCATGCTTGCAGGGCAGGGGATTCCGGAAGATAAGGAGCTGAGGACCGAAATAGAACTCATTAAAAGCGAGGTGCGTTGTCTCATGGCGAAGGTTTACGAGCTTGGCGGCGGCGATATTGCGAAAGGCACTGTCGCAGCATTTCAGGCTGGAGTAATTGACGTTCCTTTCGCGCCTTCGATATACAACAATGGAAAAATCCTTCCCATCAGGGACAACGAAGGCTTCATCAGGATTTTCCAGAAAGGCAATATTCCGCTCAGCAGGGAGATTTGCGACTACCACAGAATGAAGCTGGAAGAGCGCGCCAAGGCTGAGGGGCGCACAATCTCGTTCCAAATGGTGACGGACGATATTTATGCGATAAGCAAAGGCAGACTCATAGGGAGACCAAGATGAAAATTAAAAAAGCTGTGTTCGCGCCTGGCAACTCGTCATTTTTCTTTGACGACCAGCGGGCGATCAAAAGAGGATTAAGCCACGACGGCTTTATCTACGATGGCAAGCCAGAAACGGAGGGGTTCCGGACAATCAGAGAGCCAGGGCAGAGCATATCGGTGCTCCTGATCCTGGAGACAGGTGAAATTGCGGTCGGTGATTGCGCGGCTGTCCAGTATTCAGGAGCCGGAGGCAGGGATCCGCTTTTTCTTTGCGATACATATAGCCCGTTCCTCGAAAAATACATCCGTCCCTTGCTCGAAGGGGCGGAAATTGAAACTTTCAGGAAAATGACGGCGAACTTCGAGGAGCTCGTCTTCGACGGGAAACGTCTGCACACCGCCATAAGATACGGCATTTCGCAAGCCCTGCTTGATGCCAGAGCGAAGGCGCTCAAAAAGATGCCCTGCGAAATCATCTGCGAAGAATACGGACTTCCCGTGATCGCTGACAGGATTCCCATCTTTGGGCAGAGCGGCGACAACCGATATGAGAACGTGGACAAGATGATCCTAAAGAGGGTTGATGTCCTGCCTCACGGACTTATAAACAATATAGATGAAAAGCTCGGGCGAGATGGTGGCAAGCTGAAGGAATACCTTGCCTGGCTTGTGGAAAGAATAAACAGACTTAGGAACAATGAATCCTATTTCCCTGAATTGCATATAGATGTGTATGGGACAATCGGCACCATTTTCGGATCGGATCCTGGAAAAGTGGCGGACTATCTTGCCTCGCTTGAAAAATACGCAGGAGGATACGCCCTATACATCGAGGGCCCTGTTGACATGGAAGAAAAGCAGAGACAGATCGAATGCCTCGGAAAAATAACGGCAAAGCTCAGGTCGAAAGGCTCAAAGGTGAAGACCGTAGCCGACGAATGGTGCAACACACTTGAAGATATAAGAGATTTCACAGATGCCAAGGCATGCGACATGGTGCAGATTAAAACTCCCGACCTCGGCGGCATACAGAACATTGTCGAGAGCGTCATCTACTGCAACCGCAGGGGCATGGAGGCATACCAGGGCGGCACTTGCAACGAGACAGACATTTCCGCCAGGCATTGCGTCCATGTCGCCGCCGCGTCCAGACCGAAGAGGATGCTGGCCAAACCGGGGATGGGCTTTGACGAGGGCTATACGATTGTCAACAATGAGATGGAAAGAATAATTGCGGTATGGAGGAACATATGAAAAAGGAAAATGACGAATTGAGGGTTCTGTCCCCTACGGCGATTCTTGGATATGGATTCCCGGAGAAATCATTCTTCGCAGGACTTGCATTGGAGCCTGATCTGATTGGCGTGGATGCTGGCTCCACCGATCCCGGACCCTATTATCTCGGTTCTGGCAAGTCGTTCACAAACAGAATGTGCGTAAAAAAAGATTTGCGGCTGATGATCCGGGAAGGGGTCAAAAGGAAAATTCCTGTGGTAATCGGTTCAGCCGGAGGAAGCGGGGCGGCGCCGCATCTTGCGTGGTGCGCCGAGATAATTGAGGAAATAGCGGAAGAGGAGAGGCTCTCCTTCAGAATGGGTGTAATTTCCGCTGACATCCCGAAAAGCATGGTCATGGCCGAACTCAGGAAAGGAGCAGTAAAACCGCTCGCCTTTGTTCCGGAGCTGACGGAGATGGATTTGAAGAACACAACAAATGTCGTGGCGCAAATGGGTGTGGAACCTATAATCAGGGCGCTTGACAAAGACTGCGATGTTGTGCTTGCCGGCAGGTGCTACGACCCGGCATGTTTCGCTGCTCTTCCAATCCGTCTCGGCTTTGACCCTGGGCTCGCTCTCCATATGGGAAAGATCCTCGAATGTGCGGCGATTGCGGCAACTCCAGGATCAGGCGCCGACTGCGTAATGGCGACCTTGAAAAAGGATTGCTTCATTCTCCAGTCCCTGAATCCAGCCCGCAAGTTCACTCGCCAGTCAACTGCGGCGCATACCCTTTATGAGAAGTCGGATCCATACAATCTGCCGGGACCTGGAGGAACCATTGTCCTTGACAGATGCAAATTCACCGAGATCGGGGATGGACGGACCTGCGTGACCGGCAGTCGTTTCGTGAAATCGCCGAAGTACATGGTGAAGCTCGAGGGAGCCAGAAGGATTGGCTTCAAATGCATGAGCATTGCTGCGACAAGGGATCCGGTCATGATCAGAAATATTGATTCAATCCTTGATGCAGTAAGGAAGTCTGTCGAGGCAAACCTGAAGAATGAAAAAATTGCCGGGAGAATATTTTTCCATCTCTTCGGGAAAAATGCGGTGATGGGAGAGCGGGAGCCAGTGAAGAATTCAAGACCTGTTGAACTCGGGATACTTATAGAAGTCCTCTCCCCGTCACAGGACGAGGCGGATGCCGTATGCGGCGTAACACGTTCAACCTTGCTTCATTACGGATATCCGGGGCGCATCTCGACCGCAGGAAACCTTGCGTTCCCATTCTCGCCTTCGGACTTGAAGATGGGGGAGGCCTATGAATTCTCCCTTTATCATCTCATGGAAATCCACGATCAGAATGTGTTCAGGCTGAAGATCATGGAATTCGCATGCGCAGCAAAGCAAAACCGCACAGGCCGTAAAAAAGGAGGGGCCAGATGAAGAGAAAAATTGTATCCGTTGCTAAGGTGATCCGCTCCAAGAATTCCGGACCTTTCGAGCTTACCCTCGACATCATGTTCAAATCGGACGAATATTTCGAGCTCTTCAAGAAGAGAAAAATCATCAATAAGAACTTGATTTCATCTTTGTATAAGACCAGGATGGAAGATATCTTGGATGTCATTTATTTTGAGCCTTCAAATGCAGTCAAGGTGACCATGAAAAGATGGATTCCGTCCGGTGCGCCCGGAGAAAGCGACATTTACGGCTCACAGCAGCATGCGCCACTTCTGGGAATTGAATTCGAGGAATAGCATATGCCAAAAATAACGCCGAACATGCTCAATGTCGGGGACACACTGATATACTCGACATATTATGCCCCGCGCGGCAGGCAGAGGCTCTATCTCATGGCCGCCAAACTTTCACAGCGCTATCTTTACCCGAACGACCTCCTCATTGGCGTCATCGGCACCGAAGGCTCCGGAAAGTCAACTCTCATCAAAGGGCTTTTTCCCGGAATGGAGCTCACTAATGACGATGACGGCGTGAATGTAAAACCTTCCCCCATATACAGTTTCAATGCGGGCGACTATTTTTCAGGGCATACTTTCCATATAGACGCCCGCTACGAGATGGCGTTCAAGCAGAAGTTTGAAATAGTGGACGCGATAAACACCGTGATCCAGCACGAGCGAAGGGTAGTCATTGAGCACTTTGACCTGATTTATGAATCTCTCGGATACAACGCCCAGGTTATTTTCGGGATAGGGGAGGAGGTTATCGTGGCGAGACCCTCGGTCTTCGGACCATTCCCTGCCGGAATAAAATCGGTCGTTGACAAGACTATAAAATTCCG
>DYRX01000359.1 GCA_020718525.1 Victivallis vadensis | reverse complement strand
AACGGAAAAATTCAAACCGCCAAATTCAGAAAGTTACGGAATGGCGTTGACAGCCCCTTCATCTCCACGGATCCGTCGGAAAAATTTATGATTTCAGCTATCTTTACATCGTCTGCTTTCATTCTGAGATTCCTTTAATAATGAAATGCAATCTTTTCATAATGAAATAATATAGCCTGCCGCACTTGGAATGTCAATTATTTATATCTCGTTTATTGATAATATGTTGCGTGTATTGCGATTAGGCTGGCATCTCTTTTGCTTTATCCGCCTTGCAGTCAGACAGATATGACATGAAATCAAAAAGGAGAAATGCCATGCATTCGATTCTGAGAGGGAAAAGAGACGCCATGAAGAAGGAGGTCGCCTGCTTCGCGGCTGAGCTTGTGAAAATTTCGAGTCCTTCGATGCACGAGGGAGAGCTTGCCGATCTGGTCTTCCGCAAAATGAGGGAGCTCGACTATGATAGAGTCTTCAGGGACGCTTTCGGCAATGTTGTCGGCATGATGGCGGGGCGTGAGTCGGAGCCGAATGTGCTCCTCAACTGCCATATGGACACGGTTGACGCATCGGGCGAGGGATGGGATCGTCCGCCTCTCAGCGGAGAATCCGACGGCGTACGGATCTTCGGAAGGGGTGCATCAGACTGCAAGGGCGGCCTGGCGGCGCAGATATATGCTGGCGCTCTGCTCAAACGCAGTCTTCTGCCTTTGCGCGGAACTCTGATTGTGACTGCGAGCGTCGGCGAGGAGAATGGACGCAGTCTCGGCATCAGGAAGCTCTTCGAGGAAACTTTTCCGTCTCTTGGGCTGGGCATTGACTATGCCGTGCTCGGGGAGCCCACAGACCTCGGCCTCTACTACGGGCATGACGGCTGGATGACAATGGAGATAAAGATAAGCGGGATCAACCCTTTTCTCGTGGAAGACGGCGCAAGGGAGCTTCACGACAGCTTCTCCAAAATCTCCGGGCGGATGAACCGCGGAGGAATAGAGGAATATTCGGTGGAGGCTCCGCGCTGGCAGGACAGCGGAGCGATGAAGTCAGCCGGAATCATGGTTTCTAAACGCCTTCATGCCAGGGAGCTCGCGGAAGATGCGATAGCGGCGGCGAAGGATCATGTTGCAGTTCTCGAATCCGGCAATCCTTCGCTTGCCGTCCAAGTGGACTTGGTTTCGGAGGAGCAGAACAGCTACACCGGAGTAAGACAGATTGTCCGGCATCTTAGCAATGCCTAGGAAACTGATCCGTTTTCTCCGCTGATATCGAGGGCGCGACAGGCATTGAGAGCGGCAGACTGCGAAGTCCGCACAGGAAAATGGTGTCTGGGACGCCTGGGAATGGGGACGGCTGGAAGCGTTCTAACCCGCGACTTCAAAGTGCCAACCATGGGATATGGTCCCGGACACGAGGAGCTGGCTCATGCCGACAATGAGAGCGTCGAGATCGGGAAGATTCACGAAGCAGTCTATGGAACAGCTTCCATTGTCCATAGCCTGATTGGCGTTCCAGTCTGCGGATGGACTTCTGACGAAATCTGACGAAAGGACTGGAACAATGAAGATTCTCGTGTTCAACTGCGGCAGTTCATCTCTCAAATACCGGGTGATCAAAATGCCGTCGGGAAAAGAATTGGCCGGAGGGGAGGCGCAGAGAGTCGCCCCCAAAACCACGGAGCCCTCCAGGATAATGCACAGGTTCGCTGACAAGGAGGAGGAGATACAGGTCGAAATGAAGAACCATGAAGAGGCGTTCCTCGCGGTAATGGCGTTGCTTGAAAAATCTTCCGACCTTGCTCCAGATGCGATCGGGCACAGGCTGGTGCATGGAGGCGATATTTTCTCCGCGCCGGAACTGATTGACGAAGATGTATTGAAAACTCTTGACTCCATAAACGGGCTGGCTCCTCTTCACAATCCGCCCGCCGTGAAGCTCATGAAGGCTTGCCTCGCAGAGCGCCCTGAAATTCCGCAGATTGCTGTTTTTGACACGGCATACCATGCGTCAATGCCTAAATACGCCTCGGCGTATCCGATTTCCAAAAAAATATCAGCGAGATTTTCAGTCAGGAAATACGGATTTCATGGGACCAGCCACCAGTTCGTCGTCGAAGAGTCGTGCAGACTGCTTGGAATTCCGCTTGACAAATTCACGGCTGTAAGCTGTCATCTTGGCAGTGGCGGGGCAAGCCTCTGCGCCGTCAAAAACGGAAAATCCGTTGACAACACTATGGGGTTTTCTCCACTTCAGGGACTGGTCATGAGCACCAGATGCGGAGACCTGGATCCGTCCATCGTGATGAGGCTTCTCTTGGAAAAGGGGGCTGACGCGGACTCCGTAGAAAAAATATTGAACAAAGAGAGCGGGGTGCTCGGACTTTCGGGAATATCTTCCGACATAAGGGATGTTCTTTCGTCAATCAAAAATAATCCGCACGGCGAGGGATTCGCCCTCCTGAAGCAGGCCGCCGACATCTACCTGTGGAGAACCCGGAAATATCTTGGAAGCTATCTTGCGGCGCTCGGCGGAGCGGACGCCGTCATTTTCACGGACACTATTGGCGAAAGCGTTCCGTCCGTAAGATGGTCGCTCTGCGCCGGCATGGATATTTTCGGAATCGTTCCGGATCACGATCTGAATTTCGGAGACGGGAAACTTCCGCTGGATTTTTCTTCTCCGAAGAGTGCTGTGAAGCTTCTCGCCGTCGCTACCAACGAGGAAATAGCAATAGCAAAGAAAACATTTGAGCTTATGAATTCGCTTGGGATGCCTTCCCGAAGCGTCCGGAAAGAAAGGAGCAAGAAATGAATATTCTCACACTTTCGCCTTCCGCGCGAAATTTGCACATCTCGTATTTTTCAGGAGCTGATCCGGAACCGTTATTTTCAATGGTTTTTGAAGATTGCCGCGGTTCTGTCGAAGCGGGAGAAACTGCCGACAATATATTTGCGGTCATACGCGAAAGAAAATGCCCGTTTCCAGATGCCGCAGTCATGAGGATAATCTACGGAGGGGAGCATTTCCGCTCGCCAGTTCTGGCCGGCTGGGATTCCCTGGCAGAGCTTGAAAAGCTTGTTCCTCTCTCGCCAGTTCAACTGCCGATTGCCCTGAACATAGCCTCGGCTTTGCGAAATTCGCAGTCCGAGCTTCCGCTTGTTCTGGCGTTCGAGACCGGATTCTTCGCGAATCTTCCAGCAAGAGAGCAGGGATACGCCCTCAGCCCCGGAATTTTTGGAAATGTCCGCGTCCACCGCTTTGGATTTCAAGGAATATTCCATGAAGCCGCCGCAGAATACGCAAGGACGCTTTTTGCGGAAAAACACGGAAAACGGACAATGCCTGCAATTATTTCAATCTGCCTTGATTCGAGACCGGAACTAGCCGCAATATTGGGAGACAAGGTTATTATGAGCACTGGAGGGGCAAGTCCGATGCAGGGGCTTCCCGGAGAAAGGAGTCCTATTCCTTCACTGGCTGGACAGTGGCCTGCGTGGATGGAAATGGCGCGCCGGTCAGCGGGGGAGCGACGATAGGCGATCCGGATCTCGAGGAGACGAGCATAACGGTCAATCAGCCGGGCATAA
>DYRX01000057.1 GCA_020718525.1 Victivallis vadensis | reverse complement strand
GACAGGCAAGTTTCATTCTTCCTTTGTGCCTTTGCGCCTTTGTGAGAGAATATTTTATGTGATTTACCCTCAACTAATTGGAATTCCGCCCTTTTGCCAGTCTATATGCGTATGCTAGATCCGGATCTCCGTCAATGCCGTCACCGTGCGCGCCTGCATGAAGCACAGTCATCTGCAAAAAATCATGAATCTTAACTGTAAAATCATATTTGCGTGCTATATTAGCCTGCTCGCAGAAGGATGCGCTTTTCTGCGGATAAATAATGTCATCGCTTTGCGGAGTGCAGATGTCCAATCCAATAATGAACAAAGGTGCGCTGGCCTGCACAATGGGCCTGTTCCTGATAGCCATTTCCATTTCTTTCGCATTCATCGTCTTCATAAAATGCTTCGGTCTGGCATACCAGCATAATTACGACATCCCCCAGTATATTTCCGCAATTTTCACAAGGGACGCTCTCAATGCGTATTTCGTTTCCGCCTTCGTCTTCTTTCTCGGAACCTATCTTTCCGTAAACGGACTGATTAGAATTTTAAAAGATTTCTTCGAGGTCTGACTTCTCTTCGCGAGAAAGCCTGCCTTGAACAAACTGCCTGGTCTCCCTCGATCGCTGTCTCAATCCAGCATCAAAAACAGGAAAAATATTGTCCACTTTCCCAAAGGCTCCCAACATAGAGAAAAACCCCATAGGTAGAGAAGTCGGATTTGCCAGCAGGGATCCCCTGGATGGAACCGAATTCATCGTCAGAATCCCTTCCATGGGCACCCGATGAGGAGCCTGGAAATGAGAGGCAGTCCCACATAGTGCCGCATCTTCCTGACCCGCTCAAGATGGCTTTTCGAACCATCGGCAAGACAGCGCAAAAGATCGCCCGCCTCTTCGCTGAGCCCCTCGAATATCTGAAATGAGACCGCGTCAATCGTCCTGAGCTCAGCGTTCTCTGCAATCTCAAGCGCGTCAGCTATCGGGATTTTGGAGGACAAGGCCAGTTCCTTCTTTTTCTCTACAAAAAATCTCGATTCCTCGATAGCAGGAATGCTGAATCTTAGCTTCAAAATGGAGACATCTCCATCCAAAAATGATTTCGACAGGGACTCGAGAATCTCGGAATGGCCAATTTCTTCTTCGGCAATCCGGTTCCAGAATTCTGGATATTTCCCGGTGGACTTCTTCATGGCAAGATACAATTCAGACATGGAGATCTCCAGGTCGCGGATATATGAGATTTCCGCCACTTCTGGAATTAAATTTATGCCGCGGCGATCTTTTATCTCAATTTTCATTTCTTCTTTTTCTTCTTGATCAAATCAATCAGATCCCTGACATCAATGTCGTCGCTCGACTCGTTCTTGTCAGAATTCTGATCTTTCGCCCCTTCTGGATTCTCATCGGATCCCTTCTTCTTGTTGAGCTCCAATATTTTATTTATCACATCCATTGTCTTTTCCCCGGCGTTCTTGCCAGTGTCTTTCGTAATATTCAATATGTCGTTGATATTGTCCACACTCAAAAGATTTTTCGCGTTCATTTCAAGAAAATCTGGCAGAACCATGGTGTAGTCGGGGGTCGGCTGAAAGAGAGTTCCCTTTATTTTCAGAGGGATGCTAAGCTTTCCAAGCCTGGTTTCGCTCGAAATGTCCAGCCTTCCGTCCTCGCCATAAATAGTCCCTTTGAGCAGAAGGAATTTGATGAGCTCCCCGTTCAGCCGGCACTCCTCCACCCGCAGTTTTCCGGCATCGGCGCTTACGCGCATCTCAGCATCCTTGAACTTCAAATTTTCAGTGCCCTTTAAAATCGTCCCGATGAACTCAGCGCCTGCCAACAGCTCGGTCGGCATATATTTCTCCGGAATGTATTTGCCGATCGTAGATAGAGCCTCGACCGGTGTCAAAATCAGATTCACCATTGTAGATTTTTCTCTGAGATTGCAGGGGATGGAAATCTTTTCGAAATTCGCGTCCAGCAGTCCCGTGACTCCTTTCAGTGGCCTTTCCCGGCTTGCCGAGGGGCTGGAAGCGTCAAGCTTGAAATCGGACACCCGCGCCTCGAAAGGCTTCTTCGAGTCCAAGTATGGATTGACCAGAGGTCCCAGTTCAAGATCCGCAAAGCTCAGCTTCAAAGCGTATGAAAAATTGGCTCCTTCCAGCAAGGCAATTTTAAGGGCTCCGCTCAGCGGAGATGTCCCTATGCGCCCTGATAGATTTTTCAGCTCCAAGGCGGATTCCCTCGAAAGAAGCTGGAAAGACAACTCGGCATTTTCCTTCTCTCCAAGAACAACGTTTTTAAAGTCGGCAATTATGTCCAGATTGTTCTCGCTCCAGAAAGGGCGCACCGCGCTTCCGCCGACAGGCTGAGCTTCCGTCTTTTTCTCCGGATCCGACCTGAGCGTGTTCTCGAGCTTTTTGCCGGAAAAGAATTCAATCAGATGCGAAGGATTCGACTGCGAAGAATCAAAGTGAAGAATGTACTTCCTGTTTTCAGGCTCGATTCTTCCAATTCCCGACAGGGTCAGCATCGGAGCGCCCGCCAAGGACGCCTCCAGCTTGTATTCGCGCAGATCAATTGCGGAATCCCTGCTTGACAGAGAGCATTCCAATGCAAAATCCGCCTCGTCCTTCTTGTCAGGAAGATCTGACAAGGAAAGCCCCTTCCCCTTCAAGGCGGCATCAAGGCATAATCCGTCTGCGCCATACTTGAATACCGCCGTGCTTCCTCCCAGATCGCACCGCTTTATTGTGGAAAAATACGAACGTATTTCGGCGGGCATGACAGACAAGGACTTCTCATCCAAGCCGGAGAATTTGCATTCAATCTCTCCTGTATTGACGGAGAAGTTGAAGCCGGCCACAGTTTCAACGTGCAAGACATCCATCTTTTGTGCATTTTCAAAGCGGCTTGAAGATTCAAGAACGTTGAGCTTTAGCCAAGTGTCGAAGGCAGTTTTCGCTTTTTCCTTGAATGACGGAATCAGATTCCTTGTTCCGCAGAGCTTGAACTCGAAAGCTGAGGCGTCAAGGTCAACTGTCGCCATGTCAATATTGAAGCTGGGTCCGAAAAGGCAGAAGATTTTGGCGGATGCCGTGCCTGAGAGCGCCTCGAAGGCGTCAGACGGATCAAAATATCCGTGCATCAGCTTGAGAGGATAGCGGTCTATCTTCAGGTCAACCCGCATTGAAGGGGAGAGTATCTTCTTTGGATCGGAGAAGCTCAATGAAAATGGCGAATTGACTCCGCCGCTGATGCATTTGCAGTCGTCCACCTCCACTTCGAAGTTCAGCTCCGAAATGTCAATCTGAAACGGGCTGTCGAAATTGATTTTCTTCACCCCTGCATCAAGCCTCAAATCGGCGAAGGATCTGTGGCATCTGAATTCGTCTAGAGCCAGCGAGACGCTCAAATCCCTCAGTCCGGAAGAATTGCCCAAGCCTTTGAAGTTCAATGAGATGTCAGATTTTGAAAAATCAGCATATTCCAATATTTCTCGGAATTTCAGGTTGTGCGAGGCGATTTTTCCAGAATATGAGAATTCTGCGGCGAAACGCTTCCATTCAAGTTCAAGCGAGCTGTCTATTTCAAAATCTTCCAGAGGAATGCCATCTGCGAATTTCGCAGGAAGCGATTTTAAAAGATCTCCGTCAAGAAAAAGATCGTCCAGTCTGAATCTTCCGTTTCCGTCCAGGAAAGAATGCTCCAGTCCCGAACCGACAAGCTTGAACTGCTGGAAGCCCCCCGAAGACAGCTTTGCGGCAATCTTGCCGAGAGATATTTTTTTTGCCGAGTCCAATGCGAGGTCCGCAAATTCAACTCCGCATGAAATTCCGCTGACGCGTTCGGAGGAGACTGAGAACGCCGCGTCTCTGACCTGCACGTCTCCAGACGCCCGGAGTAGAGACGAGGATGAGGCTGTCTCGGCTGAGGCTTTAAGATGCAGATCCAAAAGCCCCTTTTCCAAAGAGAACGATTCGTCTTTAACAAAACTACGCAGAAGCGAGAGATCCAATCCGTCAATTTTCAGATCGAATGGAACAATGCCTTCGGAATTTCCGGTAAATTTCAAATCTTTGGAATTGAAGCGAAGGGGTGAGCCAAGCTTTACTGAGGCGCAGTCGCTTCCATTCACCGAAAGGGATGCGGCAAGCTTTGAGACAGAATATAGCGAGCGGTCCGGAGCCGCCGATGCATCGTAGACAACGGAGAGAACTGATGAGAGCGGGCTTTCTCCGGCTAGTTCATGCCTGGCATTGATCGTTCCAAAGCTTTTCAGCTCGCCGTCTTCGAACATTATCTTCCCATCGCATGTGACTGAGACTTCGCCGGGAATTTCCACCGAAAGCAAATCCATGATGGCTGAGCAGATATGCGGACCTATCGGATCGGCGCTGAGATGCAAATCGGCCATGGGCGGCGAAAAGCCGAGCTGACCTTCAATGGAAATCTTTGATTTAGATTTGCCTGCGCCGTCAGATTGGGAAATAATGAGTTCTCCTATACGCATCTTATTCCAGTCCGGCATCAAAATCTTCGAGGACAGATGGATGCTCTCCTTATCCAGCGAAAGCCCGGCGCTCTTTCCTTCAATCCTGTCAAGAAGCAATTCGCAGTCCAGAAGCTTCGGCAAAAAATCCTCGGAAAACTCGAATGACAGATCGCTTTTAAAGACTGCGCTCATTGTGGAGGAATCCGCAAGTATCGCCTTAAGCGTCCCAGAACTTCGTAGAATGCCCTTTTTCCCAGCCTCAAATCTGTCGGCATTGACAGAGGAAAAGTCAATCTCTATGCTTTGACCTTTCGCGCCGATTGCTTCCTCTCCGAAAAACAATTTCACCTTTCGCGCCGAAAGATTCAGAACAGAAAAGTAACGCATGAAATCAAGATCGGGCGGATGGCTCTGCGCGGGCGAATTGCCTTCCAATGTGTCTGACTTTGCAGTTTTTGACGGGGTGCTTGCGGATCTTGCAGAACCTGCAAAGCTGTCCAGGCGGATCTCTGCCCCCCTGATTTTGAACGCGCGCACTTCAATCCTTCCAACGAAAATCTTCGCCCAAGTCCAGTCCAGTTCGCAGTCCCGAATATGAAGCAAAGTTCTCCCATCCTTGGTGAGTTTTAAATCCTCCACAATGAATGAGGAGCCGAAAAGGCTGATTTCCGCTTTGCGTGCCGATGCGTCGAAACCGCAGGAATCAGCCAGATTTGGAATAAGGACGGAACAGAGGAAAGAGGAGCCAAGTAGATAATTGTAGGCAAAAATGAAAATGATCCCAAGGGCGAGAAAGAGAAGTCCCAGCACTTTAAGGATCCGCCTTCTCATGCTCTTCTTCATGCGGAAAAAAGTCATTCCAAGTCCATGCAGTGGGGATTGACGTGCCTCTCCTCCTCGACCGTCGTCTCCAATCCATGCCCGGGAAATATCTGCAAATCCCCTGGGAGCGAGAATATTTTTTCCTTGATTGACTTGATCAGATCGTCTTGCGAGCCGCCAGGGAGATCAGTTCTCCCCACCGTATGCCTGAAAATCGTGTCGCCGCTGAAAAGAGCATTGAGACGTTTGAAATGAAAACAGACCGAGCCCCTGGTGTGCCCAGGTGTCTTGATGGTTTCATATTCGACTTGTCCAAAGTCTCCAAAAGGCGCAGGCGCATTGTTCAATGCCGGAATCCAGGGCGGAATAGCGTTGCCGGGATTCATGTATAGCGGAATGTCGTCCCTGTCTATCCAAAGCCCCGAAACGGAGCCGCGCTCAATGACGCTTTTTATCGCTGAAATATGATCTATGTGGCCATGGGTCAGAATAATCTTCACGTCCTGCTTCCCATGCTTGGCTACAAGCTTCAGAATGAGTTCGGCGTCCGCCCCCGGATCAATGAGATAAAGACAGGAATCCTGCGGCGAAGGCACCAAATAGCAATTTGTCTCAATGAAGCCAACCGTAATCGTGTCGAATGCTTTCTTTCCCATCTTTCACCTAGCTTTCAATAGATTTGCAACGCCATGCCCAAGCCCAATATAGGCGAATGCCGCCAAATTGCCATGAGCGACAAACAAATCTTTCAGCCTGAGCCTCCGGCTTCTGACCCTCGAGTCTCATTCTTTTTTTGTGGCACTTGAAAAAGCTGTTATCCGTGCTTCCTTAATCCGCGTCATCTGTTTCGCTTTTGCCGTTCCGCCTATGCCCGACTCTGGTCGGAGACTTTGCGGATTGAAATCCAAAGCTGGATTTCCAAGCGGCGGATCTGCGAATTTCGCAATTATAAACTTGTCAAACGTGGAGTCGAACATGGGCAGAAATGCTGTTGCTATCTCAGTCGTGTCGGCGGCGCTGTTTTCAATTTCACTGCCGCTATTCATGAGCGGTTGTTCCACAAATGTCAGCTACGGAGATCCGGGCTCGGCGAAGCCCCTGACCACGGACTGGGGCTCGAACGATCTTCAGCAGACAGTGAACACCATGGTCAACTCCCTCCTCACGTTTCCCCCGGTCGTTGAAATGACCAAGTCGCGCAGGCCGATCATCGAGGTGGCAAGAGTGAACAACAAGACGATGCAGCACATTGACACCCAGTCAATTACTGATTCGATAAGGACGCGTCTCATACGGAGTGGCAAGTTCCGTTTCACGGACAGGAGCAGTGATGGCGCTACTATCAAGGAAATCAAGGAACAGCAGGAGAGCGGGCTGAACGATCAGAACAATGCGGTGCAGTTCGGTCAGCAGGCTTCCGCCGAATATCTTCTCGTGTCGAACATTTCGGAAATCAAGCAGAAAAAAGACGGGGTCGTTGACGTCTATTATAAAGTCACTATGAGCATGAAGAATCTGCGAACCGGCATTCTGGAATGGAGCGACGAGCAGGAAATTCGGAAAGTGGAGAACTGATTCGCATGCGGATTCTTTTCCGTCTATAAAAAATCAATCGAGGAGAATTTAGATGAGCTTTGCGCGATTTTTTCGGTCCGCCGCCGCGTTTTTCTTTCTCGCATCACTGGTTTCAGGCTGTGTCGTGGATCCATCGCTCCGCTACGGATTCGTGCCTTCGCCTCCGCTGACTGCCATGGTCGTCGCCCAGGACGAGTCTAAGAAGGATCTCGGACAGGAGACTCTAAGTCCAGCGGAATCCGTATGCGGAAAGATAATCGTCATGAAGCCTCTCGACAAGAGGGGGCACGCTGGCACTACGCCAGGCATCAAGGCGTACATTCCGCTATATCCGTATGTCATGCAGATCAGGGAGCCCGAGGCTTTCACATATGAATGGAACGGATCCCGCTACGACTACGAGCTGGACTTTGCTGAGCTTGTTGCGATGGATCTGCGTTCAAGCGGTCTTGCGTCGGACGTTCAGGTAAGCCAGAGCAACAGCGTGATCCCTAAATCCTCCGGAGATGTCAGGATACTGAGGCTGACCCTTAGCCGGCTCGAGTGGCAGAGAAAATTCACCATGTATGGAATCTCTGTTCTTGGCTATCTTCCCCAGGCCTTCGGCGCCCCCGACGAATATGGATACAGCTACCTGGAATACAGCGCGGAACTTCTCGATTCGAATGGAAAGCCTTTGGCGAAGAGAAAGTTTTCTGCGGTTGAAAGCAGAAACGGATGGCTCTACTACTTCACAGGCTTTCTGAGAGGACTCACCGATGCCTATGCCAAGACCTCGCCGGATCTGAGAAATTTCATTTACGAGAACATGAAGAGGACGCAGACAGGCGAGTGAGCGCCGCATGCCAGCGGAAAATTTGCGCCGCAAGCGGCTCGCGCGCCGACTATGGCATTCTGGCCCCTTTGCTTAAAGAAATCAGGGACGATCCATCGCTCTCCCTGCAAATTGCAGTCACAGGCTCGCATCTTTCTGAAACGCATGGCTTTACAAAAAATGAAATTCTAGCCGACATGTTCGAGATCGGCGCCGAAGTGCCAATCCCTCTCGGCGATGATTCTCCGCGCGGAATAGCCAACGCGACGGCCGAGGCGATAAAGGGCTTTGGAAACGCGCTCCATAAGCTCAAGCCAGACATACTGCTGATTCTCGGAGACCGATACGAAATCTTTGCCGCCGCCGCCGCCGCATTGTTTTTAAGAGTGCCTGTGGCGCATCTGCACGGCGGAGAATTGAGCGAAGGAGCCATTGACGACTCACTGCGCCACTGCATAAGCAAAATATCCCATCTGCATTTCTGCGCCAACGAGGAGTACGGACGCAGGCTCCTCCAAATGGGAGAAGATCCTGCAAAAGTGTTCTGCTTCGGCTCTCCCGCCATTGATTCGCTCGACAAAGAAAACTTTCCGTCCAGAAGCGAGCTCGAAGACAGGATAGACATGAAGCTGGACTCACCATTTTTTCTCGTCACATATCATCCTGAAACCCTCTCGGACTCTTCTCCTTCGGACTCCTTTTCCCGGCTCCTGGACGCGCTGGACCAATTTCCAAGGCATAAGATTTTATTCACCGGACACAACGCAGATCCTGGAGCGACAGGCATCGCCAGACTTTGCGCAGACTATGTGAAATCCAATCATGAAAGGACGAGACTTCAGGGATCCCTAGGGCGCAGTTTTTATTTGTCTGCAGTCCGGGAATGCGAAGCGGTAGTCGGAAATTCGTCTAGCGGGCTGATCGAGGTGCCGCACTTTAAAAAGCCAACAGTCAACGTTGGACACAGGCAGGACGGCAGGCTGAGAGCGCTTTCAGTGCTAGACTGCGAGGATTCCGCGCCGGAAATATGCCTGGCTATCCGAAAGGCGATTTCAAGCGAGTTCAGGCCTCTACTGCAAAAAACATCTTCTCCGTGCGGGGACGGAGGCAGTTCGCCCCGCATAAAGGAAACATTGAAAGTCTTTCCTTTAGAAAAGCTTAAAACAAAAAAATTCCACGATCTGAGATCTGAAAATGACGAATGCCGCCGAAAGTGATAATCTGCCGACGTGCCCCGGCACTGCAGAAGTTTCAGCTCTGGAACTTCTCTATCTCCTCCCTTATGATGCGGACACAGCGCAAAGGTCTCTCGATTTCGCCTTCGAGAGTTTCGACATCCTTCAGATGCACGCATCTTGACGTGCCTTTCGAGTCCTCAAGACCTTTTCTTATGATCTGCCTGATCTTGTCCTCGTTGAATCCACAGCATATCACGTCGGTGGGATTGGGACGCCAGGAAAGCGCGTAGTCGCGCCCGATCTGTTCCGCACACTTTTTCACGTCCGCAACAGGAGAAACCGCAATAGAGCGCAAATTTTTCAGTTTTCTAAGCATGTCTATTTTCCTGCCCAGATCTTCACAGCATCCGTAGTGGACCAAACCGTATTTCTCCATGATCGGCATCTGATATCGGAAGACGAATTCCTCATGGTATTCGGGCGAGATGAGAGTGAACTCCTGCGCCGCGACAAAGCCCCATAGTTTCTCTCTCTTGACTGGTGCCGAATTCGCCCTTGGAGAGGGCAGTTCAGGTGCATAGCACATTTCCTGATTGTTCCCGCTGGTCAAAGTGTAGTGCCCTGCGTCTTCGGCTTCCTGATTGTTGCGAAGAGTTCCATCGCGCATGAACGCGAGCAGTCTGTGAAGCTCCTCTGGAGAGTCGTACATGTCCATCATGATCTGCTCAAGCCCGCGAAGTCTCGCGAGAGAAGTCGAAATGTCCGCCTGAAAACGTATGAGTATCGGGCTTCTGTCAATATTGATTTCAATTATGTCGCCTATTGCGTCATGGAGTTTTTCGTAGTCGCGCCTGGTTTTTTCCTCGTCCACGGAATGGGGCGTGTAGCTGAGCTTTTCAAGATCGCTCCAGTCATTGATAGATGCCCCGTATGCGGCGGCTTCCCCGGCTTTGCCGCTTCCATGAAGGCTCTCGTCGAAGCCCCAGAGACGCTTCCAATCCCCCCTCACAGACGCCCTTAAATTAACCCAAGGCTCCTGAATGTAGTCGTCAGCCACCTGTTCGTGTTGAAAGATGTTCAGTCGGAGATTTCTCTCGATCTCCATGAAAAGCGGATCTTTGCAGAGCATCTTATCGCTGGAAAAGACCTCTGTGCACCACACGTTCCACATTCCATAGGTGAATATGACTGGAATGCGGTTCCCGCGCAGTGAAAAATATTCTGTCCAAAGCCTTCTCTTCTCCGCCTGCATCGGCAGGGCGGCAATCTCGGCGTATCTTTTTGCCAGCTCCCTCAGCACGTCGCGCTCGTTCATAATCGGTCTCCTATAAGTGTCTTATCTGCAGAAATTTTCTTTATATGCCAAGAGCCAGCCGGCGATGAACGCCGCCTGCTTCTTTCGTATGTGCTCATGAAAATGCACATGATCGCAATAGATGCCATCCCCCAGGTTCAGCGTGAAGCTGAAAAGATCAATCGAGGGAATCCTCTCCGTCTCCATGATTTTATCTGCGGCACTGTTGTATGCCACGCAGTCGGAATAAAAACGGTGAAAATCATTTTTCCCGGCATTATGTATTTTTTCAAAGCATGGAGTCGTCCGGATCCAGACGGTAGAAAGACGCATGCCCGCCGCGACGCGCAGAATTTCCGCCAGATTCTTTTTGTAAAGCTCTATCGGAACCTGCTTTGCACCGGTCTTTGGATCGCTTTTGATATCGTGAAGCCCGCAATTCAGAAGAAGAACGTCGGCAGGTATTCCGCCTGCACTCTTTTTCGCGTTCAGAAAATCTAGAACCATGGAGCTGTCGCCGCCATTCGCCCCCTGAGGCCTGTCCAGGTTGAGAAGAGCCTCCTCCTCTCCCTCCTTGCGCGAATATTCAATCAGACCGCCGAGATATTTCTTTAAAAATGGTCCGTAATGAATCGAAATGCTGTCCCCTATCAAATACAGTTTCATCCCTTTAATTCCCCTAATTATTTGCTCAATGTGTCAAACAATAGCACTTAGAACCGCTTTTTCATGGAAAATCATCTTTTTTCCAGTAAAATCAGCGATTCGAAGCAGGAAGTCCTTGGAAACATGTCGGCCATCAGCCCCCTGACGGGACGATGAGTCCGGCAAATCGTCTTAAGGTCTCTTGCAAGCGTGTCTGGAGCGCATGACATGTAAAGTATCCACCTGCCGGGAAATTCTAGCACGCTCCCAAGCATTTTCCTGGAGAGGCCAGACCGCGGAGGATCGAGGAAAAGGATGGATGATCTGCTCCCATTTTTTTTGCAGGCGTCTTTCACGAGCGACTCGGCGCTTGTTCTGCGAAATTCGCAGATCTGCGAAACATGATGGATCTCGGCGTTGATTTTTGCGTCCCCTGCCGATTCTTCAGCGATGTCCGCTCCTATCACGCACTTCGCTCCGGCTTTTGCGGCAACAATCCCAAATATTCCACAGCCGCAATACGGATCATAAAAAATATCAGGGGTAAATTCAGAGACAATCCCAGCTACGATCTCAATGAGCTTGTCCAAGACAAATCTGTTCACCTGAAAAAAGGCTTGAGGCGAGATTAGAAAGTCACCCATGGCACAGGAGATTGCGATCCGCTCAGGAAGACCTGGATCTCGAAGACAGATGGCGCCATGCGAATCGCTCCATCTGAAAACAACGCTTTCATCGCATTCTGAAGCTCTCTCTCGGCTCAGACAATGAACAGAGCGGAATTCGCGGATTTTTTCGTTGATTTCGTCCATGCCAAGGGGACACGAGGGGAGATCTATGAGAGTAGTGTTGTCTTCCGCGAAATAGCCCAGACAAGTGCCACGCAAACGCATGCTGACTTTGTTCCTGTAGGCGAAATCTTTCGCCGAAGGAATTGGATCAAGAAGAAAATAATCCGCGTCCTGTCCTCCAATGCGTCTGAGCATTCCTCGCAACTGCCTGTTTTTAACCTCGACTTCAGTTCTGTAGTCAAGATGCTGATAGGAGCACGCCGGACAAAATTTTTCAGAATCCGCCCCATCTCCAGGAACTAGCGCAAAAGGGCAGAGCGGCTCTATCCTGCTCTGCGAGCTCCGCAGAATTTTCAGCGCCCTTGCGAATACGCAATTCTTTTTGACCGAAGTTCTTTTTGCAAGGACAATCTCGCCTGGAAGGGCTCCTTTCACAAAATGAACCAGACCGTCAAGACGGCCAAGTCCGGCACCTCCGTATGCGATTTCCTCAATTTCGACTTGGAAACAATCATTTTCAGGCATAATGTAAACCGCTGTTTTTTAGGGGGACAGCCCTCCTCATTGTTTTTCTGGCGCTGGGTGCAGTCCTTAATCGTATGGCGCAAAGGACCCAATTTCAAGCGTTTGGCACTATAAATGCTTGAAACTTGCCGTAATGAGTCGGAACTTCGGAAAGATTCTAGGAGACATCCATGAAAAGCTTGAAGCCGAAATTAAAAGCCGACAAAAGGTCCTGCTTCACTCTGGTGGAAATACTGATAGCAATCGTGGTGGTCGCAATACTTATGGCGATGAGCTATCCCGCTCTCAGCAGAGCCGTCCACAGGGCGAAATTCACCAGATGGTATGCCTTCAACAGACAGTGCTCCAACGATCCCGCCTGCGTGATCAACTTCAATTTCCAGGAAGGTTCTGGCGACATCCTGAATAACACATGCTCTGGAACAGAAGTTGAAGGCTACAAGGCGGAAAACTATACCGGCTACATGATGAAGAACGGAGGCGGCAAACATAATTTGAAATGGATAAAATCTGGAGGAAGATGGGGCAAGTTCGGCTACAAGCATGCCCTGCAGTTCAACGGATCGGACACCTATGTGAAAATTCCTTCGACAAGCGGAAATGATTTTGGACCCGAAAACGATTTCACCGTTCTTTGCTGGCTCAAATTTGACAAGCTCGTTTTCGGAGACTGCCCATTTTCAAAGTCCCTATGGGGAACGGAAACAGACGCGGCATGCCAGTATGATCTTTATTACAACCCCGGTGCAGGCAGTTACGACCAAGGCTCCTTCGACGTTGATGTCTTCGAAACCTGTGGATCCTGGGACAAAACAAAGGTTGACTTCAACAAGCAAGGCTGGGTTCATCTCGCTTTGCGCTACAGGTTTAATGGCTGGGATGCCGCAAAAGAAAAAGCGAACGGAGACATTGATGTCTTTATCAACGGAAAAGTGCTCGGACCGCATGTTGACACCACAGCTGAAAATCCCAACACTGCCACCGCAACCGGATGGAAGGCATGCACAGAGGGAGGTTTGAATGTGCCTCTGATAATCGGAGCGGCTGGATGCTATAGAAAACATTGGAGTTCAGGGACTTATGACAAGACAAAACCAGGCGTTCTCAGCAACGAGATGATGTTGCTGTTTTTCTTTAAGGGAAAAATGGACGAGTTCTTGGTATATAAGAAGGCGTTGTCTGACTCCGCAATAATCGGTCACTATGACATGGGCAAGGAATAGACAGGTTCAACGGGAGATAGAAATGATCTCGATCAAAGGCTGGTCCAAACTGGGAAATTCCTGGAAATGGGCTATTTTTTCCCTTCTTTCGCTAGCTCTGGCTAGCGTCGTGTATCTTAATTTTTTCCGCGTCGCCCCAGAGGAAAGAGGCGCACTCAGGACGCTAAAATGTCCGAAATGCAGGCATGTCGAGGAAAAAGTTGTAGTTGACATAAGTGATCCTGCTGAAACTCAGTGCACCTGCTCTGAATGTGGAGAAAGAATGGGATATTTGTTCAAGTGCGAAGACTGCCAATACGAGTTCTCTCTCATCGAAAAGGAGCCTCCAAAGCCTGAGCCTGGCATGAAGACCATGGCTAAATTCCATTTGGCGCTCGAGGCGAGGAAATGTCCTAATTGCGGTTCTACACACACAGGTCCAGTTCCAGTCAAATGAGTCTTTTGCTCAGAAAAAATTATTTGCCTCCGCTAGGTGCCGGGCTCCTGCTTCTTTTTTTTCTTGCACTCATGCTCTCCGAGGCGCGTCAGAAATCTGCGCATTTCGACGAGACCGCGCACCTTTTCTCGGGCTATTTCATGACCGAGAATTCCGACTACAGAATCGGGACGTCCAATCTTGTTCTTTCGCAAAAACTCGCCGCCCTCCCTTTGAAATCAATTGAAATCAATGCGCCGTCGCCCAAACTTATGGAAGCATGCTTCAAGGCAGATCAGATTCATGGAGACGAAGCGTTCATTCTCGGCTACGATTTTTTGAACAAGTCGGGAAACAGGAGCTCCACCTTGCTTTTTCTAGGACGTCTGGGGATGATCTTCTGCTCTCTGCTTGCGGCAATTGCGGTGTTTCTATGGTCAAAGAGCATTTTTGGGTATGGCGGCGCCCTTCTCTCGCTTTCGCTTTATGTCGCGTGCCCTTCGATATTGGGCATCGGCTTTGTAATCGGAGCCGACGCCCCGGCAAACCTTTTCTTCATCCTATCCGCATGGGCTCTCTGGAATTTCCTTGACCGCATAACCCCTTTCAGCATCTGCGCCCTGGGATTTTCCTGCGGCGCCCTCGCCCTTACGAAAATGTCATGCCTAGTCTTTATCATCTACGCGTTCATTCTTCTTTGCGCAAGAGTCGCCGCAGGCAGTCCAGTCCGCATCGGATGGACGAAATCCTCTCTTCGAGTTATGCCAGGACGCATCAAAATCTTGCGCTCTGTTCTTACTTTTATTCTGCCAGTTTTTTTTCTTGTCTGGACAATTGTGTGGGCAGGCTACGGATTCAGATTTTCCGCAGCATCTCCGGATTTCAAAGGCAACGCCTCCCTGTCGAGAGCCAAGCTCGAGAATCAAAGTGGATGCTTTGAGGCGACTATAAAATATCTGCTGGAGATCAGGGCTTTTCCTGAGGCTTATCTTCTCGATTTTGCAAATCTGCGCTCATTGACAAGCTCGAGTAAATCCTTTTTTTTAGGCGAAACGCGGAGCGGAGGAACTCCATCCTATTTTCCGTTCATGCTTTTTGCAAAAATGTCTGTGCCTGCTTTTCTCGCCATTCTTACTGCCATCATCTTTTCGGTCACCGATTTGAAATATTTGAAATCGCGCAGTTTCAACGGCGATTCCCCACGATGCCGGGAAAAGCTTTATCAGTGCATCCCCGTGCTTCTTTTTGTCGCAGTCTACATGGGAATCGCAGTTTTTCAGAAGATGAACATCGGACACAGGCACATCCTTCCTGTCTTCTCTTTTCTCTACATTTTCGCCGGATATGCTTGGGATTTAGAAAAATTGCAGTCGAAGTTCTCCAGGATATTCTTGCTCCTGCTTCCAGCTTCGGCGCTTGCCTCGGCACTATTGCTTCATCCTGCCCATCTTGCCTATGTCTCGCCGTTTTGCGGAGGTCCGTATAAAGCATATCAGCTTTTTACTGACAGCGCCCTGGAATGGGGGCAGGAACTGCCCGCCCTCGAAAAATGGCTTGAAAAAAATCAGGAATCATTCCAGGGGCAGAACCTCTATTTGTCATATTTTGGAAGCGCATCTCCCTCTGACAAGCTGTCTTCGGTCAAAAGGCTTCCCGGCTATCTTGATCCCCGCTCGGACCGGAGCTGTCAAAACACGGTCGCTGAAAAGCTGAAGCCAGGAGTCTACTGTATTTCAGCCACCATGCTTCAGCCCTCCTACTACACGAGGGAAGGAGCTTTTTTCCCAGCCACTTCCTTTTGTGGAGAATGGAGCGAGGAGATGGATCTAAAATACAAGAGCATGACAGCTCCAGCGGAGGCATTGATTGACGCTATCGCCGAAGCGAAATCAAAACCTGAAGCCGAGCATGCGCTCAAGAAGTGGTTCATGGAAAATCATCCCCCTGAACTTTCCCCGGCAGACTCTGGAAAATATTGGATGGAATTCCTTGCGGCATACGATCTCGCACGCTTTGCGAAACTCGCATCCGCGCTCAGAAGCCGCGAAGCGGACGCGCAGGTCAATTATTCCTACTACATTTTTATCTTGGACGAAAAGGAGCTGGCAGAAATTCTAGCGGACTAATGTCCTGTTTCCTAAATAACGATACTATATCTATTTAATAATTCAGACTAGTAGTTGTTGCACCCCTTCAGGGTGCTGGAATTTTTGATTAATCTTATCCCAG
>DYRX01000358.1 GCA_020718525.1 Victivallis vadensis | reverse complement strand
CGACTACGATAGCGACTACGAATACGACTCTTCGCTGAACTTCCATTCTTTGAAAACTGCGAATCTCGCAGTATATTAACCCGCTTCAAAGCCAAAGCAAACAGCATTGGAGCTTGCAAGCATATGCCAGTGGTGAAAATCGAGAGGCTGTCAAAAAGCTACTCAGGAACTATGGTGCTTCATCCTTTGGATCTGGAGATCCATGACAGGGAGCTTTTTTTTCTTGTAGGCCCTAGCGGATGCGGCAAGTCAACTCTTCTCAGGCTCATTGCCGGGCTCTTGAAACCCGATTCTGGAAGAATCAGCTTTGACACGAAGGAAGTCAGCTCTCTCCCTCCGGAGAAGCGCGGGGCGGCGATGGTTTTCCAGAACTACGCGCTTTGGCCGCACATGAGCGTCTGCGAAAATGTAGCGTTCGGACTCCAGAACTTCGGATTCAAAGGGGACAAGCTTCTTTCCACGACAAACGAGGCGCTCGAATCCGTAGGCATGCTGACTTATTCCGATCGGATGCCCGCCGCCTTGTCGGGTGGACAACAGCAGAGAGTTGCTCTTGCCAGAGCTCTCGCCGTAAAGCCAAGCCTTCTTCTTTTCGACGAGCCGCTATCAAACTTGGATGCCAGACTTCGCGAGCATATGCGCAGTGAAATCTGGAGGATATGCAAGGAAAATTCATTGACGGCGATATATGTGACACATGACCGCAAAGAGGCGCTTAGCATGGCGGACCGCATCGCAATTTTGGACAAGGGGCGTCTGCGCCAGATCGGAACACCCGAAGAGCTCTACAAAAATCCATTGGACCAGTTTACAGCGTCTTTCATGGGAGACTGCAACTTTTTCGAAGGAGAAATTCTCCCCGGATCTTCAGCTTCATTTCATGACATAAGAACAGCTCTCGGAATTTTCCGGGTGCCCGTGGCGGAGGCTCCACCCGGAAAGAGGCTCAAGCTCGCCGCGCGCCCGGAAGATGTGAAGATCATGGACTTGTTCAACGATTCCTCCGTCGAGGGGCTGATTAAAAGAAGCGTCTTTGTCGGAGACATAACCTTGAATGAAATTGAAGCAGGCGGAATTTCGATTTCCGCGGCTGAACTAGGATATAGAATCAGAAAAGGCGGCGGGAAATGCGCCGTTTCACTCTCGCCGGACAAGCTCATGATCCTGCGCGACCAGGAAAATTAATGGCACGGAGAAGCGATGAATGACAAAAAGAGATTGAAGGCGGCAATTATTGGATGCGGCATTGTTGCGCCTGCCCACGCGGAGAGCTATTTGAAGATCCCGGACATGGAGATTTCAGCCCTCTGCGACATCGTCCCGGAAAAATCCGCCGCGCTTGCGCAGAGGCTCGGAATAAGCCCGCTCATTGATTCCGACTACCGCAAAGTTCTTTCCATTCCGAATTTGGATTTGGTCTCCGTCTGCACAGATCATGCAAGCCACTCTGACATTTGCGCCTGCGCCCTTGAAAACGGGATAAGTGTTCTCTGCGAAAAGCCCTTGAGCTCCAACAGCTTGGGGCTTGACGCAATTCTGTCTGCCAGAAAACGTTTCCCTTCGCCGCTTTTCGTTCCAGTTTTTCAAAACAGATTCAATCCAGTTTTCAGGGCGTTGAAGACCATTGTGTCCTCGGGGGCATTGGGCATCCCGCTCACCGGGGGAGTCATTTGCAACTGCCTGAGGAGAAAAGAATACTACGAGTCCGACGCCTGGCGAGGCACTTGGAAATGGGAGGGGGGATCGGTCATGATCAACCAGGCCATCCACTATCTGGATCTGCTCCTCTGGATTTTCGGCCGCCCAAAGTCCGTATCTGCGAATTTCGCAAACATTGCACGCAAGGGGACGATAGAGACGGAAGACTGCGTTTCAGCCTCCCTGGAGCTGGAATCCTCTGCTCTCTGCTCTGTCTGCGTCACGTCTTCAAGCGTGGTGGAATGGGAGAACAACATATGGTTCGGCGGAACTGAAGGATATGTTCTGGTCCTCGATGGAAAAATCCACAAGGCGCTTTTCTCCGATTCCTCGATTCCCGCCGAGATTGACAAGCTCATTTTCAAGTTCTCCCAGGATGATTCGGTCAGCGTTGGAAAATCGCACTACGGAAATCTTCATTTCGTCCAGATTTCCGACTTCGTTTCGGCGCTCCGCAGTGGCACTCCTCCCTTTATAAGTCTGGAATCGGCGGCAGAAACCATGAAGACTGTCTTTGCCATTTACGAATCAGGAAGTTCCGGCCGCAGGATCGGCATCTAAATCCTGCCATGAGAAAAATGAAAGAAATAGAATCCGATTGCGGGCGCGCTGAGCTTCTCAACCTCGAACTGAATCTCGTCGAGGAATTTACGAGCATTCAGGGCGAGACTAGCTACGCCGGGAAGACGACACGATTCATACGTCTCGGCGGATGCAACCTGGACTGCTCCTACTGCGACACGACATACTCGAAGGACTGCAAGGAGTTTTCCGCAGTCAGAATTGGAGACATCATCGGACGTTGCATCGCATCATCCGTCAAAACAGTTCTCATAACCGGCGGAGAGCCGCTTCTGCAGGCCGCCTCCATTCCCCTCATGGAACTGCTTCTCGAAGCAGGATTCACAGTCCTCCTTGAAACAAACGGCAGTCTTCCAATCGAAAATGTTCCGGACAAAGTCGTGAAAATCCTGGACTGCAAATGTCCTTCAAGCGGCGAATCAGCCAAGATGCGCCTTGAAAACTATAAATTCCTTAATTCATCGGACCAGGTGAAATTTGTTCTTTCTGGAAGAGATGACTACGACTACGCAAAGTCCGTTGTTTTGCAAGATTCCATTGATCAAAGAGTTTCAGAAATTCTGCTGAGTCCTGTCTGCGGAAGGCTAGATCCCGCCGAGCTTGCACGCTGGATGATCGAAGACTCGTCTCCATTCAGACTCAATATGCAACTGCATAAAATTATATGGCCCAAAACCGAGAGAGGCGTATGAAGAAGAAAAGTTCAGAAAAGGCGGTCGTTCTGCTGAGCGGAGGGATGGATTCTGCAACGTGCCTGGCTTTGGCAGTGTCCGAAGGATACGACTGCCACGCGCTGTCTTTTTCCTACGGACAAAGGCATTCCGTCGAATTGGATTCGGCAAAGAAAATTGCAAAATCACTATCGGTCGCAAAACATTTCATTTTGTCATTTGACCTTAGAAAGTGGGGCGCGTCGGCGCTGACCTCCGACAAGATCAAAGTCCCTGAAAAGGCGTCGAAAAAAATACCAGTCACCTACGTCCCGGCAAGAAACAGCATCTTCCTCTCATTTGCCGCCGCCTGGGCTGAAACACTCGGCGCCAGAGACATCTTCATCGGAGTCAACTCGCTGGACTATTCGGGATATCCTGACTGCAGGCCGGAGTTCATCAAATCCTTTGCCCGCGCCATAAATCTTGGCACCAAGGCACATGACGAAGGCTGGAAAATGCGGATCAATGCGCCTTTGCAGAAAATGAGCAAGGCGGAAATCATTACGATGGGACTGCGCCTTGGACTGGATTTCAGCCTTACTTGGTCATGCTACAACCCTGTCCGCAAGGGACTGGCGTGCGGGAAATGCGACAGCTGTAGACTGCGTCTGAAAGGGTTCC
>DYRX01000357.1 GCA_020718525.1 Victivallis vadensis | reverse complement strand
CCACGGAAGAATAAGGAAAGAAGTGGCGGTTAAAAAGACCTCCACGGAATCAGGTATTATAAAATCATATCTATTTGCCTGCAAGCCTGAGAAGAGTCCAGGACGCCGGTGGAAGCTCCGTGTAGAAAAGCTTGCCTTTCCTTTCTATTTTTCCGTCCTGGACGGGCTTGACCCTATCCGGATAATCCTGAGTGTTCGCGGCGTCGAGATCAGAATTGAAAAGCAGGTGCCTTTCACAGGAGCAATAGTCGGCAAAGCCGCGCAGATCAAGCTCAAGCTCCAGGCTTTCATTCAAATTGCGGTTGAGAAGAAAGATTCCGAGATCGGAGGATGATTTTTCGCGCACTACGGCCGAGGCAAGAAATGGGACAGAAGATCTGCCCGCGCAGTCGTAGCCCGGACATTCAACAAGACTCCTCAGCACAGCACCTCTGCCATATTTTGACGCCAGCGCAAATGGATGAAATATTGTCTGCCTCCAGGCGGACCCGCCCCTCTGCGTCATGATCGGAGCTATCACGTTCACAAGCTGGGCCTGACAGGCAATCTTCACCCTGTCGGCATTGTTTATCAGAGAAATGAGCATTCCACCGACGGCGAGCGCATCCGACATCCGATAGACATCCTCCAGCAAGGGCGGATCCAGGCTCCAGGCAGGATGACTGCATTCATCCTTCATAGAGTGGTACCAGACATTCCATTCGTCGAATGACAGCATGATCCGCTTGCGGCTCTTTTTCTTGACCGCAACATAATCGCAGACCGACGAGACATCCTTTATGAAGGCATCCATCTTCTCCGAACACGCGAGGAAATCAAGAATATCTCCGGAGCTGTTCCCAAAATAGCTGTGAAGCGAAATGAGATCAATGTGGTCAAAAGCCTCTTCCAAGACATCCGCCTCCCACTGCCCGAAGCTGGGCATGGATGCCCCAGACGAGCCGCACGCGACAAATTCGGACTTTGGAAAGACCGTGGAACTGCGGTTCTTGTCAGGCCAACTCATCATTTTTGCCGCCTCCCTGACATCGCGCCCGTACTCTCTCGCCGTCTTGGCACCCATCTGCCAAGATCCATCCATTTCATTTCCAAGACACCAGAGGCGGATATCGTGAGGATTTTCATGTCCGTGCGAGCGCCTGAGATCGCTCCAGTAGGTGCCGGCTGGATGATTGCAATATTCAAAAAGCTCTCCCGCTTCGGACGGTCCTCGCGTGCCAAGGTTGACCGCCATCATCGGCTCGACAGAGGCAAGCCTGCACCACTCTATGAACTCGTCGAGTCCGAACTCGTTGCTCTCCAGGCTCATCCAAGCCAGGTTTCTGCGCGCTGGACGCTTGTCCTTAGGTCCAACACTGTCCTCCCATTTGAATCCAGAGACAAAATTACCACCCGGATACCTTACGACAGACACACCAAGCTCCCGGACAAGTTCAAGGACATCCCTGCGGAATCCATTCCTGTCAGCCGTCGGATGCCCCGGCTCGTATATTCCTGAATACACGCATCTTCCAAGATGCTCCACAAAAGAGCCGTAAAGCCTGGCTCCAGCCTCGCCAATCTCATAGTCGCAGTCAACAATTATCCTGGCCCTCATAAAAGCCTTTCCTGAAAATAATGAGCTACATTATACTCCAATCGCAGTGCAGCCACTGAAACTACATTGTGAAGCAATATTTATCAAGCCCTAGTTTTTCTTTTTGAATCCGCAGTTTGCTGTGATAATGTATGCGAGAGTCGTTGAATCGGAAATCAGGGGACTGCAAGCTCATGAAGAAAAAAAAAGCATCGCAGGAGCAACTGCTTCTCAATTTCGATCAGATAGAAAATGACACTAAGAATACTGGCGCTTCGGATTCGCAGGGAACCTGCAAGTTCAACCTCAGAAGGGCGCTTGTCGCATGGACATTGAGGCAGAAGCCCAGCGGAATCGGCGTCATGGTGCCGACAAGATTTCTCAAGTATCAGGCCGATGTCGCGGCATTCTGGTCGGCTCAGGGGCGCAACCGGACTCTCGTCCCCGTAAAAACAGTCATAATCGAGTGCAGGGACAACCGCGATGACTGCTGGCCAGACTGCTCCAAGCGCGATGAAATCCTATCGTCCCTCATGGCGAAAAAAGACGAGAAAAGATCCTATGAAACTGAAATCCGGCACTCCGAGCCACATTTGAGGGATGGGGACAACCTGTTCAACGAATTCGAGTCCTGGAACTATTCCGCAAGCAAAAACAGGAATTACGCGAAATGTCTCAAGTCCATAGAAGGACTGGAGCACGCCATATACAAGGGGAGCCGTTTTGAACGCATAATGAGGGCGAATGTCGCCAACGAGCTCTATCTTGCTGTGCCAGCCGGAACCGTCCATGCGGACGAGCTGGCAGACGGATGGGGGCTCCTCTTCATCCACAACGATCTGAGCGTCGAAATTGCCAAGCCTGCCGAACTGCGGGATTGTCCCGAGTCAAGAAAAATGCACCTTGTCCAGAATATCGCATCTAGCTGTCTGCCCTCAATGATCCACTCACACGGAGTCAGACTCGATGCAGACGAAGAGGTTTTCTTCACAAGAGTTCCAAAGGTGCCCAGAGCCAGAAAAAACGATGTCTCACTCAACAGGCGATGATTGCATAGTGAAGACAGAAAAAGAACTTCTTGAACGGGGCGAAGTCGTAGAATCCTTCGCGAGGGCTTCCGGACCGGGAGGCCAGAATGTGAACAAGGTTTCCAGCGCCGTCCTCCTAAAATTCAATGTGCGCCGCTCAAATTCAATCTCCGATTATGTCAAGGAGAGAATCCTCTCCATTGCGGCATCCAAAATCAATTCCGAAGGCGAACTTCTTATAAAATCCTCGCTCGCCAGAAGCCAGTGGAAAAACAGGGAGGACGCCTGGAAAAAACTCCTCTCCATCATAGAAATTGCAGGAAGAAGAACAAAGCCAAGAAAAGAGACGAAGCCAAGCTTTGGCGAGAAAAAAAGAAGGCTGGACTCCAAGAAGGCAGTTTCCAAAATCAAAGATGCCAGAAAAAAGATTTCTAGTAAATCCGACGATTGAAACAACAATCTAATTGAGAGGAATAAAGATGCAATACGGCTATTTCGACGATCTCCGCAACGAATATGTGATATCGAGTCCAAGAACCCCGCGCCCCTGGGAAAACAGAATCTGGAACGACAAGCTCAACGCCCAAATCACAAATCACGGAGGCGGAATCATCTATGAGCGAGACCCCCAGGGACGCTTCATCCTGTTCAACTGGTCCGGACACCGCTATCTCTACGTTTACGACAGAGACGAAAATCTATTGTGGTCTCCTTCATGGTTTCCTGTGAATGCTGATCTCGATTTCTACGAATGCAGACACGGTCTCAAATACACAGAAATCTGCGGAAGAAAATCAGGAATCGAGATCGTATGGCGCTCCACTGTCCACCCCTCCGAGTCAGTCGAAATATGGCAGATCTCCATCAAAAATATTTCCGGAAAAAAGAAGAATATTCTCCTTGTTCCATACTACCAGATTGACATTTCATTCAAGGATCCCTACTGGGGTTCGATGAATCTATTCAAAGGACATTTTTCCAGGGACACAAACTGTCTTTATGTAAAAAATTA
>DYRX01000356.1 GCA_020718525.1 Victivallis vadensis | reverse complement strand
TGAATGGTTCGTTGCATCTGCTGGCGGCGGACAACACAAGCATCTGGCTTTTCGAATTAGACGAAGGGAAATAATAATTCTTCATTTTTTTGCAAAGATTTTCAACCCCAAGCTCGTCAAAGGGAGAGAACAAGGAGTCTTTCCATGAAAGAAAATATCGAAAAAGAAATAAAAGAATGGAACGCAAAGATACGCTTTCCCGAAGGTTCGAAAGAGAAATTGAAGTCTAAGATAATTTCGGGAATAGCTCAAAATCCAAGGACTTTCTCCCTGATTGTCCCGGAAGGATACTTCTTGCTCAGCAAGGCTCTAGTCTTCCGCGTTGCCGCCGCAGTCATAATAATTGTCGCCCTTATCCCAACATTGTCGCATTTTAGCGGGCACGACAAAGAGACACTTGCAAGCACCACAGCCCCCCTCACCCAGGAGAAGGAGCTAATCCCGTCAGTCTCTAGGGCTGAGATTACCGAGATGAAAGAGCTTTATAGACGGATTTTTGAGACTTTCGACAATCGAGTCAAATGGGTGGCGCGTCGCGACGGCAGGACGGAAATAGCAGTTCGCGACGTATCCGAACCAGCTAACGGTAAAAAAATCGTGGTCAGGCAGACTGTCCTGCGGATGAAAGATGGCAGAACGGAAACTGTTCTCATAGCTGACATCGTCGCCACGCCCGGCGAGCAGGTCGCATTCAGCGGCCCCGAAGGTGAAAGCTACTTCTGGATTTACGATACAGGGGACGGAGTCTTTGCGATAGAGGGGAGCTCGACACTCTCGCTTGGCGGTGACAAGATATCAATGAATTACTCCTGCGGACAGCTTGCGGACAGCACAAGCGTCCTGAAAAGGATCATCGCAGAGGATTCCGAATACATGATAACCCAGACAATCACGAGGATATAAAGATGAAAAACACAGAACAAACGAGCCTGAGGCTTTTTATTCTTAGATTCTCGCCACCTTATTTCGCGTTTCGAATTTCGATTTTGTTCTGGCTTTTCCTCTCAGGGATTTCCCTCTCCGCCCAAGAAGTCCGTATATCCCCGTCCTGCTCCAACTTCTACGCTGGACAGGAGGCCAAATTCGAGATAAATAATGCCAAGCCTTCAGACAGAATAATATGGAACATCAGCTATTCCGGCAGGACAATCGCTTCATCGGAGAAAGTCTCCGACGCAGGAGGAAGATCCGAATTCATCGTGAAATTTCCCGACCTGAATCCGGGTATTGTCGCGGAGGCATCCCTGACCGCTACGACAAGTGACAGTAAAACGGAAAGAAAAATATTCTTTTTCCACTTCAATCCTTTTACATCATCAAAAAAGGCAGCTTCGGATATGGGAATTGGCTTGTGGACCAGCTCGCAGTCAACGACAGCTAAGGAAACCCTCGATAAACTTGAAGTCCCACATGTGGAAATTGCGAATTTCGCGGAATTCACCGGAAGCATTCTCCTCATAGATCGGATTGACTTCACGGGATTCCCCGATATCGAAAAGGAATTGACCGCAATATGCATGAGAGGGGCAAGAGTGATAGTAATAAATCCACAGCATGGAAATTTCACCCTTCCTGCCTCCGCACGGGAGATTCATCTTGCCGACTCAAAACAAATCGCAAGCTTCAATAAGAAACTCGACAACAAATTCTGGGGCACAACAGAGCCCAATAGCAATACAATAAAAATTCGCGGCGACGAGAATTCCCCCGCCATCACAGTCTCGGAAGGCAAAAACGGATTCAGCTACTTCTCTGCGAAATTCGCAAAAGGAGAGCTTATAATCTGCACATGGAAAATATTCGAGAAGGCCACAATCTCCCCAGCCCCTATCTATTTGCTGAAAGAAATGGTATTGGGAGGGGAAGGGAACAGGCAGTAGGCAATAGCCAATAGTCAATAGTCAATAGGCAATAGTCAATAGTCAATAGGCAATAGTCAATAGCCAAGAGGCAAGAACCAGTAACCAATAGGCAATAGGCAGTAGTCAATAGGCAGTAGTCAATAGGCAGAAGGCATTAGGAATAAAAGAAGAAGATTATGAGTAGGGAAATTAAAAGTTTCAGGGATTTGATTGTCTGGCAGAAAGCAATGGCTCTAGTTGTTATGACCTATTCGAGGACAAAATCCTTTCCGAAAAACGAAGAATATGCTCTAACTTCTCAAATAAGGAGAGCCGCTGTTTCAATTCCTTCAAATATTGCAGAAGGCTACGGCAGGAGATCAACAGGTGATTATATTCGTTTCTTACAGATATCACTTGCTTCCTTATATGAACTACAGACTCAACTTGAAATATGCCGCAGGTTGTCCCTGATGGATACAAGAGATTACGCTGAATTGGATGCGTTATGTTGCGAAGTGTCAAAGATGTTGGCAACACTGGTAAAAAAATTATCAAGCTCTAGTGCCTAGCGCCTGATGCCTGATGCCTGATGCCTGATGCCTGATGCCTAGCGCCTGGTGCCTGGTGCCTGGTGCCTAAATATAAAAAAAACGGAGGACATAGACAATGAAAAAGCAACTGATGACGATCGTGCTGGTCGCCCTTGCGGGCTTCGCAGTAATTGCGCAGGAGAACGCTGAACAGAAGTCCGTGGAGGCGGACTCTGAAATCTACACGGTGGCGGTGCTGCCTTTCAACGAAAGCGGCGCAGGAGTGCAGGACAATGGCAAGCAGATTTCAAACCTGCTCTTCGCCAAGCTCGTCTCGCACCCAAATCTCTGGTTCGTGGAGAGAGAGGCTCTCGACAAGATCATCGAGGAGGCCGAGCTTAACATCTCCGGCGCGGTGAATCCGGCACAGGCGATAAAGATTGGACAGCTCAGCGGGGCGAAAATACTCATAACCGGGACTATTTTCAAGATGAAGGATGAAAACTACATCGTCGCCAAGATCATTGGCACGGAGACAAGCAGAGTAACAGGCGTCAGCGTAAACGGAACCAAAACTATTGCTGTCCTAGCCGACGACATCTCGAAGCTTATCGGAAAAAAGATATCCTCCGAGGGCAAGAAATTGATGCCGGAAATACGCAGCGAAGATGACATTCTTGCCTCCATAAAGAAGTCCATAGCAGGGAAAAAACTCCCCAAGGTATTCGTGTCCGTCGCCGAAAAACACGTCGGCGCACCAACGATAGACCCGGCCGCCGAGACCGAGCTTCAAAACATTCTCAAGTCGCTTGGTGCCGAAGTGACAGCTTCCGAGAACGACGCGGAGATCATCATAAAGGGCGAAGGGTTCAGCGAATTCGCAGGCAAAAAGAGTAATCTCATCTTCGTAAAGGCGCGTCTCGAAGTAAAAGCTCTCGACAAAGCTGGCAATATCATCGCAGTTGACAGACAGACCTGCGCCAACGTTGACCTTGCAGAACAAATCGCTGGCAAAAAGGCACTACAGAACGCCGCCGCGAAAATCGCAGAAAGAATGTTGCCAGCTCTGGCGAAATAAGAAAGATACTCCTATTCGGGACAAATGTGAGGAAAAGAATGGACAAAGTCTTGAGAAATCTCGCGTCAATAGTGTTAATTCTATCATCGCTTGCATCTGTTGCAAATGACGCTCCGCAGGCCTCTACCAAGGTTGCCGTCGTGGGGGATTTTGCGAAATTCGCAAAGGAGATTGACCTGCT
>DYRX01000355.1 GCA_020718525.1 Victivallis vadensis | reverse complement strand
GCCTGTACTGGGAATAGAAGCCACAATCGAATACCGGTGACAGATCCGAGATTATCGGGAACTGCGACTTTGCTCCTTCCTTCACGAGGCGGATGTTATCGAAGAGGACGGCACCGGGTCCCGAGAAGCTTCTGAGCAGAAGATTGATGTCTCCCATGTTCTTGAGGTCAAGCTTCGAGCACCATACTGCACTTTTGAGGTCAAACTTGAGTGTCTGATATTTGCCTGGTTCAACCTCGAAATGCTGGTATGACGAACGGTTAGTCGAATCTTCCACAAAGACCCTCAGCGTGGCTTTCTGCCCAGGCTTAGCGTCAATATACAGGTAGTCATACCCGCTCCAGTCCTTCTTTTCGCCCATTCTCTGAAGATTTTTGAACATTGAGAAAATGGTATAGAATCTGGTGGCATTCCAGTCGGCCGGACCTTCCATCTCGCCATATTCCATATTTTTCGGGTCGAGGTATTTGATTTTCCCGTAGGCCCAGCCAAAATTCTGCCAGCGCTCGGCGGCGAATGTTATCTCCTTGTCTTTCGGTACGGATTTATCGAATATTTCAAAAATCCCCGCCGCCTCTCCCTGGCTTGCGGAGGCCTTATCGTTGCGCACCATGAGGTTGCAACTTGAATAATCATGCTTCCAAAATACGTCGTTCCCGCTTCTCGCCTTGCATTCCCAGAGAGGTTTGCCGTCCGCTCCATTCTCCTCCCCCTTTTCAAAGCCCATGATGAGTTTTGAGTCCGTCTGCCCCTGGCAAAGCATCGCGGACGCTGTCCCAAGAAGCACAGTGAAAAACACCGTAAATTTTTTCATTTCCCATCTCCATTTTGGATATTTATATTTTCATTTGAATTCATATCTGCGAGCGACTCAAGCGCAAATTGCCTCACGGCAGGAAAAGGATCCTCCTCCGCAATTTTCCGGAGAATTCCTCTTGCTTCCTCACCTCCGATAGTTTTCATTGCAAATGCTATGTGAAATCTAAAGTCAAAGCGGACTTTTTCAAGAGGCGCCGCGATTTCCTTGGCAAGAGACTGATCCCCGATAGACGCAAGGACATCCGGGACATATCTCATGCCAGGCGAGCCCCTCGGAGCTTCCTTCCATCTTTCCAAAAGAGGTTCAATTGCCTTTTTATCCTTGAGTACCGCAAGCGCCTTGCATATGAAAAACAGCAAATCGGCATCGGCGGTTGAGATTTCCTGCACAAGGGCATCAATTGAAGCGGGATAGTTCCCGAGTTCCTCTGCCGCTTTCCATCTCTCCGCTGTTTTTCCGTTCCTGAACTGCTCTACCAGTGCCTTCATTTTATCTTCGTCAAACAAAGGGGTTAACGTGCTTTGAGGTAAAAAACCATTCGTCTGGCGAATATCGCATTCAACAGTTTTCATCATCTTGCAGTCTTTCAGATCTGCAGGATGAGGGAACGGGAGCATAAAATCTTTGATAGCTTCTATTTCCTGAAGGGGCTGATCCGCAACTTTTCCGCCTGCAGACACTGCCTTCAGCTCAATTGATCCCATCTTTATCCTGCCGTTGTTGAATGATTCATCATAGTTAGAAAGGGGAAGTTCAGGCATCTCCCCATTGTCGACATTAAAATAAAACGGAAATTCAGCAATCGTCTTTCTGACAGTTCTCTCTTGACCTTCAACCGAATATCTGATTACAAGTTCAAGCATGGAATCATGGGAATTCTTTCGGGCATTTACTGCGACAGTATTTATTCCTTCCCTGAAATTTGGAAGAGTTCTCTTGTTGAATTCCCTTACAGCACTGACTTTCAGCCCGTCCATTCCAGTTTTTGCAGGATCTGTTCCCTCTGAGGCAAGAAATTCCGCCTTTAACAAAAAAGAATACCCTGTCACGATGTTAGGTTTGTCTTTTTTACGCGCTTCGAGGCCGATGTCTATGGAAATTTGTTCATGACCAGCCTTTCGAGAGGAACTGTATAGTTGCTTCCATGTTTTTCCGTTGTCACGTGAAAGGCTCAGTGAAGCACTGCAATCTGAATTTGCCGTGAAAAATATTGATTCTACCTTGCCGTCTATTGCCACGTAGGGCGAACTTATGCGATATATGAATACAGACGGTATTCCGGATTTTTCAGGATGCAGGACAGGATTTGCAATAGAACTGCCGCGAATTTCGCAAAAAGTGTTTGCCGAGCCTTTATCCAATTGGGACTTGTAACTGAGAGGATCATTGAGAGTTTCAAAATTCTGGATTTCCTCCCCAGCCACGGCATATACGCCATTCTCCCTGCCCTTAGAATATGTATAGTATTTTTTCTGATAATCATCATCCAGGCTGAACTGCCTGCCTTGGACTCCTGTCGGAATATAGTTCCCCTCATTTTCCCATTTCAAAGTTATTGTCTCCCCTGTTTTGAGACCTCGCTCAAGAGTATGAGTTTTTTGGGCGCTGGTCAGATGCCTGTGGACTCTGCCCTTCATGATCGGAATTCCCCAGGTTCCTACCCTTTTATGTGTATCGTCCCAGAAATAGAATCTCCCGACCGGATCAAAATCGTGGAAGCGATATTGACCGTCAGAATCCTTGTATCTCAAAGAAGCGACAGTGTGACCCTCCGTGCAGGAATCAAATGCGATATAACCTGCCGAACGCCAGAGCGCAGTCATAGCCCAGCTCAACCCGTCGCACATGTGATGCCCGTAGACAGTAAATATCTTGTGCGGATCGTGGACAAGCGTCTCACCATTGACATCGCCGTCGTCCTCGTATGTGTATCCGCCGCCGGCCGAAGCTACAAGTATCCTGAACCACTTCCAGAGTGCAAGCGCCTTCTGCTCGCCTCTTGCATCTGCAACACCTTCTATCCTGAAGATATCTGCAATCGCAGTTTTATTGCTGTAGCAGTCCGGCCATTTGCTGAAGGATATACGCAGGTCTGAAAATGCCTCATCCTGATATCCGCATTCACTTGGAAGATCCTCCATGGGATATAAGGATTCCGAGGAATTATCTCCATTCGCCGCAGATGTGCATAAAAATAATATGGCAATAGCGCAAATATAACCGCATTTAGCCTTCGACATTTTCATGTTTTCAGAGATTTCCATGATCATCCCTGGTTATTTAGCAAAACAATCCCCCTGCACCGCTCATTCAACACAATACAACATATTATTACATGTATTTTAAACAATGTCAACAATTTTTTCCGGAAAACATGGAAATGATGCGGTTGAAGACGCTCTGGGCGGACTCAAAATTCCCGTTATTAATGGAAATCCCGGTTCAGTTCCTCACATTTGAAACTGGACTTATCACAATTCAGGCAATATATTAACCGAAAATGGACCGTTTGACAACGACACCTTAACCCAACTTCCGCACCTTAAAAAAAGACATGTTGATTATCAAGGACTTAAGTGCCACGGTGGCACAACGTCCCCTTCACATCTTTTTGAAAATTGCTGTATGTGTCGGCAATTTCGTTAAATCAATTCCCATTATTTTATAGATTGCCCGTTGCTGTTCATCCGGTTTTCCAGGCTTGCGCAGGTGACGCACTTTTCCGTCAGAGGTTGGAATAATCATAGTCGAGCACAACTCCGTCTATAGCCGCCTCTCCCTCACGATCAAGTTCATGATGAGTCACCCTTGACAGCTTGCCTTCATCGGCAAAAAAATAT
>DYRX01000354.1 GCA_020718525.1 Victivallis vadensis | reverse complement strand
AATCGTTCACGTGTTTCGTGTCGTGTTTAGTCCATCGTGTACGCGAAGCGCTTTTCCGAATCCGGGTCATTCTCGGAGAGACTGGCATACTGGGTTCGTATTCAATTAAATTTATCGATTACCGCTCCGCTGACAGCGATAGCGACTACGATTACGAAAATTATAAAAAATACAATTTTCTATACAATGAACTTATCCGGAAGAAAATTATTCTTTTTATCTTAGCCAAATTCGATAGCCGTGTTATTTTTACATGGATCCTGTCAGTTTCATTATTTTAAGCTTCAAAGGCGCAAATTGAGTAAATTGCATGTAGAATGCTGGAAAATGCAGGGGGCGAATCTTGGCGCGGAAAATCCTCTGCCTCCGATCACCTGCAATTGCGACGCAAGCCCTGAATATAAAATAGACGATTCAGTTCCCGACGAGGATCGCATTCATCTTGGCTGGGGAGCGCCCGGAAGCCTATTGCCCTATCGCCTGCAAGACGGCTACGACCGTTCGCGGGAAGAGAAGGAATTCCAAGCTGTAGTCCTGGAAAATCGGGAGCTCCGAGCCGTGTTTTTTCCATGTTTTGGAGGACGTCTCTGGTCTCTTCTCAGCAAGCGCGACGGGCGGGAGCTTCTTTCTCGGAATCCAGTCTTCCAGCCATGCAATCTGGGATTGCGAAATGCCTGGCTGAGTGGCGGAGTCGAGTGGAATTTTGGATGGACAGGACATTGGCCCTATACATGCTCTCCTCTCTTTGCCGCGGAATTTGCTCTTCCAGATGGCACGCCAGCCCTTCGGATGTGGGAATGGGAACGCGTCCGCCAGATGCCGTTTCAGATTGATGCATGGCTACCAGAGGATTCGCATACCCTTTTTGTGCGGGTGTCCATACACAATCCTGCAAGCGAGCCAAGCCCTGTCTATTGGTGGTCGAATATAGCTGTCGAGGAACATGAGGACACAAGGGTCATCGTTCCAGCCGACGACGCTTTGGTCTTCAACTACGATCATACGATGAGATGCGCAAGCGTCCCGGCAGACAGTGGAAGAGACAACACATATCCGGCATTGTTGCCGAACTCCATGGACATATTTTACAGAATACCCGGCAGACAGCGACCGTGGATTGCGGCCTTGGACGGAGAGGGGCGTGGGCTTTTCCAATCATCCACCAGTCTTCTGCGAGGTAGAAAATTGTTCCGCTGGGGCAGGCACATCGGCGGAAAAAACTGGCAGAGATTTCTCTGTACTCCGGACTACATCGAAATTCAGGCAGGACTGGCGCGCACGCAGGCACATTGTCTTCCGATGCCTCCGGGAGCAACTTGGACTTGGATCGAAGCGTACGGAGATCTTCATGTCAATCCCGACGCTGTGCACGGCAAGGATTGGCATTTAGCGTGCCGCGCAGTCGAAGACGCTATACAAACTGCAATCCCTGATGAACAATTGGAGAAAATGCTCGAAGACTCTGCATCCTGGGCGGAGAAACTGCCGGAAAAACTTGTCTCGAACGGTTCCGGCTGGGGCGCATTGGAAGCCTTGCGCAGGGAGCGTTCAGGCGAAGCCTCCATGAAAATGCCCGGCATTTTTTTCCATCTTGACTCGATGCTTGACGATCAGAAGCCGTGGACTGATCTGCTTGAAACGGGCATCCTGCCTGAAACTGACGCTTTGAAGGCGCCTGCAAGCTATCAAGTACAGCGAGAATGGAAGCTCTTGCTTGAAGACAGTTTAAAAAAAGAAAACGGACGGCACTGGAGCTCGCTTTTTCACTACGGCGTGATGTTGTGGAGATGGGGCGAACACAAGGAAGCATCGCAATATTGGAGCGAATCCCTGAAAGCCAAATGGAATCCTTGGGCGGAGCGATGCCTTGGCGTTGCCGCATTGCCCGAAGAAAATCCAGCTTCAGCCGCCGCTCATCTTCGGAAGGCGCTTGACGCATTGCCAGATCTCTTTCCGCTTCTCATCGAATATCTCGAATCCCTAAAGAGGGCCGGACTGGCCGCCACCACTTTGGATTTCATCAGAACTATGCGGAAATTCCGCGAGCACGGGCGTGTCCGCCTCTATGAAGGCTATGCACTGCTCAGCCTAGGGGAGCTCGATGCCGTTGAATCTATCTTATCTGACTCCCCAATCCCGACTGACCTCCGGGAAGGTGAAAACATTATCAGCAAGCTATGGTTCTGCCTGCAGGAGGCGCGAGAAGAAAAAAAGCTAGGGCGAAAACTCGACGATTTGGAGCGGAGAGCGATCCGCCTGAAGCATCCATGTCCTAATTCCCTCGACTACCGCCAGCGGGAAGCGTAAATATTCGCTGAACTAAGTCGTTCAGCGAATGCTTGGGCGAATAATATACTAGCTTCGCGTGGAAATCGGGTTAGCAGGTTTTGCAAAACTCGATCAGTTCGCTGATTTTGCATTTTGCCAGGCAAAGGCACTGATCCGCCGCACCGTAGTAGATCCACAGCTCGTTCTTGTCAAAAAACGGAATTGCGCTGTTGACGAAGCAGACGTTGGGACAGTCGCCGACTCTCTCGTAATACTCGGAAGGCGAAAGAATGTAAGCCTTTGCCCTGTGTTTCACGATCCAGGGCTTTTCCAAGTCGAGAAGAGCCACTCCCAGCCTGTAGATCAGTCCGTTGCAGAGAGGTGTTGTACCATGATAGATCGTCAGCCAGCCCTCATCTGTTCTGATAGGAGGAGCTCCGGCACCAATCTTGCCTCTGTCCCAGTAGAAATTTCTGCTTTCCATTATGCATCTTGGCATTCCCCAATGTACAAGATCAGGAGATTCATTGAGCCAAATGTTTCCATTTCTTCCCTGGAAAGGTCTGTCAAGGCGGTAGTATTTGCCGTTTATTTTTTCAGGAAAAAGAACAAGATTTCTATTTTCCGTCTCCGCAATGCATCCGTAGCGCTTGAATTTTTTAAAATCCTTCGTCTCTGCCAAGCCGACCTGACAGCCGTACTTCGACTCCGCCGCGAAACAGACAAAATAGCTGTCGTCAATCTTGCTTATCCTAGGATCGTAGATCGCCTCTTCGTATATCTTCTGCTCTTCGGTCTCTGGCTGAAGAATTCTGTCAGGAAGGACGCGGAAATTGATGCCGTCCTCCGACTCCGCCACACGCAGGGACTGCAGTCCGCTCCTCTCCTCTACTCTGAAAATACCTTTAAACCCGTTTCCAACTCGCACAACCGAGGAGTTGAAGACGCTGTTACATCCGCCGGGAATTCCCTTCAGCTTATCTGCGCTCACAATGGGATTTCCCTCGTAGCGCTTTAGAAAATCGTAGTCCATTATTCTCTCCTTGTTACTATTGGACACAATGTCATATGACGTGTCGTACATATTGAAGAATCCGATCTCAATCCCTGATAATATCCCCCAGCAATTCCTATTTTCAAGCCGATTTGCCTTCATTTCCTCTTTTTATCTGCTTTAAATTTGAAGGGGAAACGACTTCAGCCGGTCTCGCTCAACGGGCAGATGTTCCTGCTACTGTCTACTCTCTAAAAATCCGAATGTTTTTTAGCTTGATCGTATAGGAAATTGTATTTTTTATAATTTTCGTAATCGTAGTCGCTATCAGCGGAGCGGTAATCTATAAATTTAGTTGAATACGAACCCAGTATGCCGGTCTCTCCGAGAATGACCCGGA
>DYRX01000353.1 GCA_020718525.1 Victivallis vadensis | reverse complement strand
CATTGACGAACGCGATTACGATAGCGATTACGACAACGATAGCGAGTCTTGGAACTTCCCGGCGTAGCCGGTTAAATTTATGAATATACACTTGTAATGGCATATGAATACTGCTATAATGTGTACCGTGAAATCTTGTTTTTTCGGGCGTAGGATGAAGTGAAGGAGAAAAAGATGGCAATACTTAAGGAAGAAATAGGGCGCAGGCTCATCGAGCTCATAGTGAATGGCGAGTTCAAGGAGTCTGGTCAACTGCCTACCATGAGGGAGCTTGCGAATGATTTCGGCGCAAGCGTCGCGACGATACAGAAGGTCATAAACGATCTTAAGAAGGACGGTTATGTAACTGCAATACATGGCAAGCGAATAGACATAAACCGGCGCCATCCGAAGCTGATGCAAAAAGGCGACATGAGGGTAGCGCTCGTATCCTTCTACGACGAAAAAAAAATAAAGCGCGAAGGCTACCCAAGGCAGGCAATTGAACCCATGGAAAAGCTGCTTGCAAAAAGGTCGGTGGCGTTCTCGTATTTCAATCTTTCCGACTATAATGAAATCGTTCTGATGGACAAGCTACGGAACAGCGATCTCGTCGGAATCGCCCTCCTTGAAATCAATGACGGGCATTTGATCGGGGAGATGAAGAAGCTTAGACTGCCAATGGTCTCGATGGACTACAGCGCATATTCCGAGGGTGTAAGTTCGGTCGTATTCAGCAACGCCTGGGGCGCATTCTACGCGACCAGGCATCTCATCGAGAACGGACACCGGCTCATAACTGCGATCAATCCCAGCTACAGGCGCCGTTTCGGGAACAGCCAGTTCGAAGATTCAGTCCAGCAGGACAGGATGCTAGGCTACACAATCTCCATGAAAAACGCAAGTCTCGAGCCAAAGATAGTCGAAGCCGGAATAGAGGAGCATGAAATAGAAAAGGTCATCTTGTCCACTTTCGCCTCGCGCCCATGCCCGACCGCGCTCTACATACATCAGAATTTGCAGGCAAGGCTGATCGTTGCCAAGCTGACCGAGCTGGGCTTCAAGATTCCGCAGGACATCAGCATAATCAGCTTCGACGCGGAAAAGATCTCTTCAGATCCGAAACTGCGAATCGCCTCGATAAAGGTTGACTCCAGAGAAATGGGTCTGCAGGCAGGCGAACTTCTTCTATCTCAGATATTTGGAAAGGATCATACGCCCAGGAAGATCATCGTCGAGACAAGCTTCGTGCCAGGAAATTCAGTCGCCAAAATCTAAAATATTTTTTTGTTGGGCTTGATATTTGAATAAAATACAGTTATAATACTGCATTGAACCGAATAATATGAGTATATTGCAAGGTGTCATAAGCAGAAGAGAGGGGGAAGGTAGAATGAAGATGAAGAGGATGATCTCGGAGAGGAACGGGCTTTCCTACTCTCGAAGCAGCATTTCGTACACAGGAGTGCTTCCGCGCGCGGGCTTTACGCTGATTGAACTTCTGGTTGTCGTCGCAATAATAGCCATCTTGGCGGCAATACTCCTTCCAGCGCTGAGCAGCGCCAAGGAAAAGGCGCGCCAGATCATGTGCGCAAACAACATGAGGCAAATCGCCTCGCTGTGCATGTTGTACGCCCATGATTTTGACGGGGAATTTATTCTGCAAAGGGCCCCTGGTAGCGTTAACGAAGGGGCTGGTGCTTCAAACAGGCTCTATTGGTACCAAGGCATTGTGGGAGCGCATTATGGCAGAGCTGTATGTTCTAGGTTTGGTTCCTACAATGCGACTGAAAACTATCTTACGGGCGGCACAGACGGAGGTCAGTGTCCGACATCCCTAATGCGTTTTCCGATTGATAAAAAGGTTGTGCCACCGGAACCTGCGGATAAGTATGCAGCCTATTACACCTCGTATCGGGTAAACTCTTGGATGGGATATGTGGGAGATAGTGGTGCCAACAGACATGGTGCTAGCAAAAATATAAATGAAGGAACAATGAGTGCCAGAACGCCACACACCCATACTCGCAAACCATTCTACTATTCTGCAAGAAGTGTGAGTGGTTTTCTTTTCCTCGGCGAAAACTACATCAGAGGTAAATACATCGGACTTGTTCCTGACGATACAAACAAGGCAGCCTCAGTAGTCGTCAGGTCACGTACCGACTTTGGAATCCTCATATGAATATTGGAAACAGAAGCGAAGTTGGGATAACTAATATTATTTGCATTGATGGTCACCTTGAGAGTATCAAGGCCCGCAAATTTAAAAGGGAAAGCGGTTCCAGTTATAATGCTAACCCGTCTGAGTCTGAAAAAACAAAGAAATACTGGGTGCCATGTTGGGACATCACAAATCATGCAATGCAAAGCAGTTTGCCAAACTAGCAATGAAAAACAAAATTGTCGAGTTCAATCAAATTATGCCTCTTGCGAAAGTTTCCGGGCACACGCGCAGTCTTCCAGTCGGCGTACGTGCATATAAAACAATCTTAGCCTCTGCAATCTTATTGATATGCTCTGCCTATCTGTGCGCCGCTGAGTCCGCCTGGTCTCCAGAGATTCTCAAAGAAGGTTCGAAAATCTTTTTGCCCGACTATTCCTATGCCGGCTATCAATTTGGGGAAAAGAGCATTCCAGAGCTTGCACCGACAGCGTCTATTTTAGACTACGGAGCATTGCCGAATGACGACAAAGACGACACGGAAGCAATACGCAAGGCGCTAAAAGACCTGTCGGCAAAGAAGGGAAATCTTGTTCTTCGTTTCCCGAAGGGCAGATACATCGTCGGCGAGATCATATTGATTGAAAGGGGAAATCTTGTTCTTCAAGGCGAAGGTTCCGGAGCGGATGGAACCGTGATATTCATTAAGAAACCCCTGAAGGATATGGAGCAGACGGAGGAATTGCTTGCCAGCAAGACGAGGCTCGAAAAGAACAACAAAAGGGAAAAAGGGAAATTGTATTCTCCATATTCCTGGTTCGGAGGGGTGTTCTGGTTCCGCTATCCCTCGATGCCGCCGCCGGAAAAAATCAGCGCAGTAGGCGGAGCATTAAGAGGAGCTCATCTTGCAGTTGCTGAGAATCCGGAGAAAATCATTCCGGGATCATCGCTCCGCGTGAAGTGGTTCAACAAGGAGGGAAAGAACGGATCCCTCCTCGCTCATGTCCTTGGCAGGACTGACATTGCAATAGGGGGAAGACTCTATGAAAACCCTGAAAAGTCCGTTTTGTCCCAGCCTCTGACTGTTGAAGCGATAAATGGAAGCGAAATCAGATTCAAGGAGCCGCTTCTACACGATCTCAGAAAGGAATGGGACTGTGCTCTTTTTGCCGATTTGTATCTTGATGAGCTGGGAATAGAACATATGCGCTTCGAATTTCCCGAGGCAAAATATGCTGGACACCACTTCGAGGACGGATATAATGCGTTGTACATGACAGATTTGAAAAATTCCTGGATAAATGACGTTACCGTAATAAACGCCGATGCTCCCGTCCTTTCCGACGACTGCAGAAACATCACTATGAGAGGTCTTAAGGCGCTCGGCAGGCTGGCGCACTACAATGTCCATATAGGAAACAGCTACGGAGTCCTGGTGACGGACTTTGACTTTTCTGCGCGGTCCATACATAGCGCCAGTTTCAATACAGGCGCCAAGCTTTGCGTCTTCTCGGGCGGCAAGATCT
>DYRX01000352.1 GCA_020718525.1 Victivallis vadensis | reverse complement strand
ATAAGGAGAAATCAAAATGCCAAGAGGAGATGGAACAGGACCGATGGGAATGGGCGCGATGACGGGCCGGGCAGCCGGATTATGCGCGGGATACGCTGTGCCAGGATACGCGAATTCGCTTGCGGGGCGCGGCTTCGCAATGGGCTTCGGACGTGGAATGGGGATGGCATGCGGCCGTGGCCGCGGCTTTGCCGGAAGAGGCTTCGGCTGGAGAAGCATGGCCTATGCGGCTCCATATGGGACTGCCGCACAGTTCCAAGCGCCGGACCCCGAATTGGAGAAGCAGATTCTAATGAATCAGGCGAAAGCCGTCGAGTCAGAGCTTGAGTCCATAAAGAAGCGTCTCAGCGAGCTTGAGTCAGCAAAAAGCTCATAAGACCGAGAGGTGCTGGAGCAAAAACTCTAAATTCTAGACAAGTTCAAAATTTGGAGGTTCAAATTTCTAAACTTGTTGAAGGCAGAGGGCGGAATTCCAATTAGTTGTGGATAAAGCACATAAAATATTCTCTCACAAAGGCGCAAAGGCACAAAGGAAGAATGAAACTTGCCTGTCCTGGAAGGACAATTATTGGACATCAGACAGTTTTTCTTTACTTCGTGTGCTTTGTGTCTTCGTGTGAGATAATGTTCAAATTTTGGGGAATGCACCCGACTACAGATGGTAATGAATATCGCCGCAGTCGTCGGACAGTTACAGGAGTAGAATAATGGAAACAGAGGAACATTGCAACCGCTTCGCATTCAGTGAGATCGGAATCGTATCCAGCCCGCATAGCGAAGCCGGTAGGACACCGATACAGCCCTGCTTCGCCGAAGAGTACGAGGGTAAGGTGACGGTCTTCCCCGAATTTGAGGAGGGGCTCAAGGACATCGAAGGCTTTTCACATATCTACCTGATCTATGCGTTCCACATGGCAGGTCAAGAAAAACTTATTGTCAAGCCATTTCTCGAGGATGTCGAGCACGGAATCTTTGCAACGCGCGCTCCGTGCAGACCGAACCCTCTGGGCATCAGCATTGTAAGGCTTCTCAGGCGCGAGCGGAATGTTCTGACTGTCTCCGGAGTGGATATTCTTGACGGGACTCCTCTGCTGGATATAAAGCCATATACGGCAATGTTCGACTGCATTCATGGGACGGTCAACGGCTGGCAGGACAGGGTGGACAAGAGGACTGCACATGAGCGCGGCACACGTAAAAACAATGGGAAGCAATCATGATGAGAATAGCTATAGCCAGCGGCAAGGGCGGAACTGGCAAGACCACGGTGGCGACAAATCTGGCGCTGGCCGCATCCGGAAAAGGGATTGATGTCGCCTACATGGACTGCGATGTCGAGGAGCCCAACGGAGCCCTGTTTCTGAAGCCCTGCATGGATCGCAGTGCGCAGGTGAACGTCAGCGTCCCTGAAATAGACAATGCAAAATGCGTGATCTGCGGAATATGCGCTAAAATATGCAAGTTCAATGCCATCGCGGTACTTGGGAAGAAAGTCCTGATTTTTCCAGAGCTCTGCCACGGCTGTGCCGGTTGCTGGCTTGTCTGTCCGGCAGGGGCGCTAAGCGAAGCTAGGCGCGCCACAGGCAGACTGGAAATAGGACATGCCGGGAAAATCAAGTTTGTACATGGGCTTCTGAACGTAGGCGAGGCTATGAGCCCGCCTGTGATCCGCGGCGTGAAGGCGCAGGCTCCCGACTGCGACCTGCTCATCGTGGACTCTCCCCCGGGAACATCCTGTCCTGTCATAGAAAGCGTCAGAGGATCCGACTATGTTGTCCTCGTGACGGAACCGACTCCGTTCGGTCTCAATGACCTCAGGCTTGCGGTGGAAATGCTAAGGGCTCTTGGGATAGCTTTCGGAACCGTCATAAACAGGGCGGACAGCGGCGATCTCAAGACCCGCGAGTTCTGTCTGGATTCCAAAATAGAAATTCTTGCTGAAATTCCGGACGACCGGCGTGTCGCCGAGGCGTATTCCAGAGGTGAGATGGCTTTCAGCACGGTTCCAGGCTACAGGGAGATATTCGATGGACTGCTCGATGTCCTGATTTCGAAAAGCAAGTCATAAAAAAATCAAGAAATGGCAATGAAATGAAGGAACTTGTAGTCATAAGCGGCAAAGGAGGAACTGGAAAAACATCCATAGTCGCATCTTTCGCGGCACTCGCTGAAAACTGTGTTCTCGCCGACTGCGATGTGGATGCCGCGGACCTGCATCTTGTCCTCGAGCCGCAGATAATCTCGCGGCAGGATTTTTCCGGCGGCAGTAGGGCTGAGATAGTCCCCGAAAACTGCACCGCATGCGGAGAATGCATGAGGGTCTGCCGTTTTGACGCTGTAATCAAGGATCCTGCCACAGGGCGCTATCATATAGATCCTATCGCATGCGAGGGATGTGGCGTATGTTCGTGGTTCTGCACTGACAAGGCGATCAAGTTCGGTCCGGTCGTGAACGGAGAGCTTTATATCTCCAGCACCAGGCGCGGTCCGATGCTCCACGCAAAACTCGGTGTCGCCGAGGAGAATTCAGGCAAGCTCGTGAGCGCTGTCCGCAGGGAGGCGCGCAGAGTCGCCGAAGAACAGAAAAGGGAACTCATCATAGTTGACGGATCCCCTGGGATCGGATGTCCGGTAATCGCATCCCTTGCTGGAGCGGATTTTGTCCTAGTCGTCTCCGAGCCCACTGTCAGCGGCCTCCATGATCTCGGACGAGTCGCAGAACTGCTGAAGCACTTCCAGATCCGGGGCGCCGTGTGCATCAACAAGTGGGATCTGAACCCCGGGCAGAGCTCGGAGATAGAAAAACATGCAGTCGCCAGTGGACTTTCTGTCGCAGGCAGGGTAAGATATGACAGGGCATTCACAGAGGCGCAGATCATGCGGCAGGCGCTTGTCGAATACAGGAGCGACGGATCTGCGGCGGACATCCGTGCAGTGTGGACCTTGGTCTCCGGAGAACTGCAAAACACGTGAAACAAGGAAAAATCTATGGCTCTTGATCCTCTGACCCCCTATGGAAACCGGCCGATGGTCACGCCCATCGTGAACGCGGTCAACTACGAGTATTCATCCTTCGAGGTACTGCGTCAGATCACGGACGGCGAAATAGATGGCTATACCTATCACAGGGACGACAATCCGACTGTGAGGGAGGTGGAGCACAGAATCGCGGCGCTTGAGGAGGCGGAGGACTGCATTGTCTGCACAAGCGGCATGGCCGCATGCACAATGGTGTTCCTGACCTACCTCAGGAGCGGCGACCATCTCATAATCTTCCATGACACGTACGGGGCCAACTACAAGGTCTCGCTCATACTCGAAAGGATGGGGGTCGAAATATCATGGATAAATGCCGACGATGCCGCAGGCATTGACAGGATAATCAAGGCGAACACTAGGATGATATTTCTCGAGACACCAAGCAATCCGCTCTGCAAGATCATAGACATAGCTGGGATGCGCAAGATTGCAGATGCCAGGGGGGTGATGCTGATTGTTGACAACACCTTCGCCACGCCATACCATCAGAAGCCTCTCGCCATCGGCGCTGACCTGGTGGTGCACAGCGCCACAAAGACGCTAGCCGGGCACAATGACCTGATGGCCGGCGCCATTGCAGGCTCCAAGGAGCACTACAACAGGCTCTGGTTCACACGGCAGGCGATCGGAACGACT
>DYRX01000351.1 GCA_020718525.1 Victivallis vadensis | reverse complement strand
TTAGCGTACACGATGTACATTGACGAACACGATTACGATAGCGATTACGACAACGATAGCGAGTCTTGGAACGTCCCGGCGTAGCCGGTTAAATTTAAGAGAACCGACAGGATCTCCGCGTTCCCATCAGGAAATTCTGACCGTAAACTGCAAACTTTTTCGCGTATTCTGCGTGTTTCGTAGTTAAAAATGCTCTTTGCTTTCTACTCGGAAAAACGCATTGCAAGCAGTTTCTCTGCGCCCTTTGCACCTTTGCGTGAGCTGTTCTTAAGCTCTTTTCTTCTTCTCACGCCAAGCCGCCAAGCTCGCCAAGTTAAATGACAAGAACTTGACCCTCGCACGAAGCCAGAGACACAAAGCACACGAAGAAAAGAAAATCGTTGTCCGCCTTCTTCTTTGTGCCTTTGTGAGAGAATCTTTCATATGCCTTATAATAGGAATTGCGCCCATGCGCTTGATGGACGCAAGGCAAAGAAAAAGATTGTAAATCCTCCTCTGGAATAGCAGAAATGCCATTTTAAGGTATATTTATGAAACTAGAAATGAGGAAACTGGGGACTTTATGACATGCACGGGAATGTATACGAGTGGTGCTTGGACTGGTATTGTCAAAGGGGTCTGACCCTTTTGATTCTGTGTAACATATTGATATTATGAATATTTATGATCTAATAAGTGGCTATTACGGATCTTTGCTTCGGTTAAAGAAAATGCTGTAAGGGGCTTTTTAATCGGAATGCCGCGAAGCGGCTGGATTTTTGATTCGCAGAGCGAATCCTTGGAGTGCGGCGTGTGAGTGTCGCTTTAAGATTCCGGATTAAAAAACGCGGCTGACAGCGCGCCCTGCGACATGCTCAGGGCAGGCACTCCGAAAGACGGCTTGTGAAGATTTGATGGGCAACATAGTTCAGTGAATATTTACCAGGGCTTCCACATTTGATGAAAAAAACGACTTGTTCGCGGATCCACAGGCTGTGGAAACAGGATGAAATGATGCCGATTCCAATAGCGATGGCGAAGCATAGGCAGAGGAATTACCTGGAAGCTGATTCATGCTGACATGCTCAAAAAGCTCCGCTTTCTTTTTCTCCGGAAGAGCGAGGCTCCTCCTTTTCTTCTTTCTTGCCTGGGGCGCTGTCTTGTCCATGCGCCTCCTTGAAATCGCCGTCATAAGAAAGGACGAATACATCAGGCAATGCGAATCAGTCGCGCGCAGACAGGGGAAAATTCCCCAGCTCAGGGGAAGAATTCTCGACCGGAACGGCATTCCGCTCGCCTGGACCCTGAAAACGTTCACGCTCCACGTCGAGAAGAAGATGCTTTCGTCAAAGACAAAGGACTTCCCTGAAAAGATCACAGATTTTCTCGTCTCCAAATCTCTCGCGTCGCGGGACAGGATTCACGAAGACGAGAAAGTCTTCTCGATCGCCGGGCTCTCGCCTGAAGCCCTCGAAGAGCTGAAGAACTTCTCACATATTCCCCAGTCTGCCAGCATACGTCCAAGCTTCGAGAGAAAGACTGTTGACTACAAAAAAGTGAAGGAAATCATTGGTGAAACTGCAGAGATCAATGCTGAGATGAAAGGCGTATCCGGCGCCGAGGAGGAATGGGACAGTGAGCTCTCGGGACGCCCCGGCATCTATTCAGTCATGCTCGACAGAAACAGGAGGATAATCGAAGGCACATTCATTGTAGTGTCAGAAATGGTTCCCGGATCCGATGTGAACCTTGATGTGAGCCTTTCAGAAATCCTTGAGGAGGTCGAGGACAATGATTGACTCAATTAGAAAATCGCATCCGTCTTCCGTATTTTCGCGCATAGGAATAGTCCTTTTTCTGCTCGGTCTCTGGGGATGCCTGGCAGTCTTCAATGCGATGTCGGACGCTGAAAGCCCCTTCTATTTTTCCGGTAGGCAGTTCCTTTGGCTTCTGGCTTCTATCTTTTTCTTCTGGTGCTCTGCAAAGATCGGCTTCGACATATATTTTTCTTCGGCACCCTTTCTTGGCATTCTGAGCTACATTCCTTTGCTTGCGGTTCTTCTTTTCGGCACCGAGGTAAACGGTATGAAAGGCTGGTTCGACCTAGGTCTTTTCTTTGTCCAGCCGTCTGAAATGGCGAAGCCGTTTTTCATCCTCCTGCTTGTCTATCTATGCAAAAAACGCAAAGGAAGAGAGAGGACAGTTTCAATGATTCTCCTCTTTTTGGGGTGGACACTGCCAATCGCGCTCGAGCCGGACTGGGGGACCCTCACAATCTATTTTGCGGCGTTCCTTTTCGTGTTTCTGCTGTCCGGCGCAAAGATTTCAGAAATCCTGGTCCTTATTGTCTCCCTCGCTGTGCTTGGAGGGATTTTCATGATCAAGGAGCCATATGTGATAAAGCGAATATCAGGTTTTCTGGCACCCTCGGCCGACCCGTCTGGCGCAGGATGGCACATCCTGCAGTTCAAATATGCAATCGCAAGAGGCGGAATTGCTGGAGAAGGCCTTGGCAAATCAGTCTGGTCCAACAGCTATCTTCCACTCCCGCACAGCGATTCATCCTTCTCTTCGGTTGCGGAATCCGTCGGCGTGATCGGCTCATTCCCAGTCATCGCAGGCTTTATTTTCTTCCTCTTGATCTGCTTTACGCTCTCGTTCAAGGAACTTCCCGACGAGAGAAAACTTTTCATCGCCACCATGTCGGCATGCATCTCTTTCCAGGCATTTCTCCACATATCGGTGAATCTCGGAATTCTGCCCCCGACTGGAGTGACTTTGCCTCTGATAAGCTACGGTGGCAGCTCCATGCTTTCAACAATGATCGCCGCCGGAATGATTGTCAGCGCGTCGGCAACAAAGGGAGGAGGAAGGATAGGACAATGGAAAAGCTTAGAGACCTGATTTTCTATGCGGTCGCCGCCGCTTTCCTCTACATCGCACTGCGCATGTTCGAGATAGGTCCCATAGCCTTCGGCTTCGTCGGGGTCCCCTGCGGAATACTTGCGGGACTGATCCTTTCACAGATTATCGGCCCAAAGATCGGAAAAAAGATCGCATTCGGCATCTATTGCTCGTCGGACACCGATACAGCTCCGCCGCCATCGGAATTCCCCGAGATCAGATCGAAAATATCAAAAGGTGATTACTCGTCCGCCGCTGAAGACCTGAAAACGTTCATTAGAAAAAATCCGGGAAACACTGACTCCATAGAAATGCTCGCGGAACTTTTCATGGACAAGATGGATTCCCGTCAGTCTGCGATTGACCTTCTCGAGGCATACTTGAAAAACAAAGCCGGAAGAGTCCCCGATGATAAAAAGCTGGTCATGCGTCTGGCGGACGCATACATAGAATCCGGCGACACAGCTTCAGCCCTGGATACCCTCGAGAGAGAGCAGGCCAAGAACTACCCCTCAAATGAAAAACTCTCCATAAGAAAACGCCTTAAATATCTCAAGCAGAGCATTTGTAATTGATTAAGAAGATTTTCCGATATGCTCCGGTTGAAATACGGGAAGTGATGAGATATTAAGACTTCGGAAAAGCGATCTCGCATTTTATTTTAGCACGGATTCAGCAAATCAACGTAGTTTACTGAATACGTACGAGAATAGGACCTGGGAGATGCGATAGAGAGCTGGGCGGAATTCCAATTAGTTGAGGATAAAGCACATGAAATATTCTCTCACAAAGGCGCAAAGGCACAAAGGAAGAATGA
>DYRX01000056.1 GCA_020718525.1 Victivallis vadensis | reverse complement strand
AAACGGAAATATTCAAACCGCCAAATTCAGAAAGTTACGGAATGGCGTTGACAGCCTGTCCAAATCATTGGGCGCACGCGCTGAATCGCATATCAGAGCGCACAGAGAATCATATATCACAAGAGACGACCTGAAATGGCTGAAGTCGGCTGGTATAAATGCGGTAAGAATTCCAATAGGGTACTGGGCTCTTCATGCAGTAGATGGACTGCCGTTTGTGGCATCTCCAGATTTGCTTGATACTGCAATGAACTGGTGCAAAGAACTTGAACTTCATGTGGTGTTCAGCCTGCATTCGCTTCCTGGGCATCAGTCTCCAGACCACACGACGGGGAGGAGGGATCATTGGGAATGGGGAAGGAATCCGAGATGGGATGCCCTGGCATTGGACTTCGTCGAAGAAATCGCCGCAAGGTATGCTGGAAACCCGATGCTGGCGGGGATATGTGTGGTCAACGAACCTTCCCAGCAGATAGCGGCCGAAACGCTTTTGAAATTCTACCGGCAGGCCTATGCTAGAATCAGGAAACACTGCTCCTATGAAAGAGTTGCAGTGGTTATCCCCATTTATACGGAGGCAAGGAAAGGCGAGTTAGGAGGCAGACTGCTTGCGCACGAATTTGAAAATGTGATTGAGGAGTACCATCTCTACCAGTGCTTCGGTCTGTTTTTTCTGTAAGAATCCGGAAAATATGCTGAATAAGAGCTTATAGACGAGACGTCAGTAAGGCAAACAAATGGAGGCCATTATGTCAGCGGTAACAAACGAGGAAATAATTGATCTGATCAGGAAAGCTCAGGAGACATTGCCGGAGGACAAGCAGAGACCATTCGTGGAGAGTGTCACGAACAGGCTCGGAACTGTCCTGAGCGAGAACAAGAAGGCGCTGTTGGGAGCCGGAGTCGGGTGGGTCGCCGGAGAAATTGCGGACAATATCCCGGTGCTTGGATGGCTGACCGGTGACTACGGTTCTGTAGCCGGAGCCCTGATAGGCGCCTGGATCGGCCACGGCAAAGACGAAAAGGAAAAGAAAACCCGCGAGGAGATCGGAAGAATTGTAGGGGATGAGCTCAAAAAGGCACAGCGGCAGGAGAAAACGTGACATGACCATCATAATACCGCCACCAAATATTTTTGATAAAATAGCTGACATTTTTGGGAAGAAACGTGCGGTCTATATTCCCGATGAAGCTGTGCAAGGGAAATATGGTGTATATGAGGCACGAAGGGAAAACATTCTGCTAGCATTATTAAGGCCAGCAAACAAGCCATTGCCGAAAGGCTGGCAATATACAGACTAGGAGGATTTTTCTCAGTTCACAAGCACAAGCATGGAAGGATCAGGTGCATTTCCCAAAGGTTGAACATTATCTCACACGAAGACAAAAAGCACACGAAGTAAAGAAAAATGTTGTCCGTCTGTGTGATGTCCAATATTTGTCCTTCAGGACAGGCAAGTTTCATTCGTCCTTTGTGCCTTTGCGCCTTTGTGAGAGAATATTTCATGTGATTTACCCTCAACTAATTGGAATTCCGCCCGGAAGGACTTCGGAAGAGGCAAAGAAAAAAGTCAAGGCATTTCTGAAATCCGAAAAATAAACAAGGAGAAAGCAATGATTGATAGTTCATTCAGCCCTGTAAACGATCGGCAAGAATATAGTGCTAATTGCGGGCCGACGAGCATGGCATATTGTCTTTTTACTCTTTTTGGGGAGGATATTAGCCAACATGATGTTGCTAATGTGTTATATTCAGGAGCGACTAAATGGTATAAGAATAATATACAAGGTTTTGATCCTGATGAGCTTAAACAAGCTGCAAATAAGCTAGGCGCAGAAGCTAAGTCTATTTCCAGCAAGGATTTCGAAATATTCAATAATAAGCTTATTGAGCACCTTAAAACCGGGAATCCTGCTGAACTCTTCATGCCGACTTATTGTTCAGGAGGACATTGGGTGGCGATTCTAGGATACGAGGAAAAAAGCGGGAAGAATATCTATTATGTTAACAACCCAGATGTGGGTGGCAATAAAGTTTTCGAGGAATGGGGCAAGGCCGCCATAAAAGAGGAGATTGATAAAGATGACGATTCCTATTTTGCTATTCTGCTTAGCCGGAAGGATAGAAAAGAGCCTGTCTTTCCCCTTTCTAAAGAGTTAAGAGAATTATTGAATAACGGTTCATTTGACACCTTGTCAGGAATGGTAGAGGATCTTAAGAAAATAGCCGAGACTGCATCAAAGGACACGAACAAAGATTTCTATCTTACTGATAATCTTATGGCGCATAAGAAGACAATCCTCGGAGTAATCGAGGATCTGATTGACTGGCAGAGCACTGAATCTGACTTCGATGAAGTAAGTGCTTTCTACGACGACTACATTACCGTGGCTCGAGCATCAAGGATCAAGATGTCCAAAAAATCAGATATGGTACTGTTCACGGCATATATGACGTCCCTGCTTACCACGTGTGCATGGTGCGGAGAACTTTAAAAAAAGGAAGCTAATATCATGATGAATTTTCAAAAGACAGTTCAGAAAATAATTGGGAACATATTGATGCCTGGAGGACGTATTTGTAAAATATGTCATAAAAAGCGTATCCCATATGGAGTTGTCTGTGATAAATGTGGTTTCATCTGTGTTGATTGCCTTGACGGCAGGCGTTCATGTCCCAAATGCGGAAAAAGGAAACTCTTCCGTCTCAGATGAATGTCCTGCCGCAGACTGGAAGTGCAGATCTGTATAACCCTGGAACGCCGAGCGCCAGCTCGGCATCTTAAGAGATCCCTTACCCGGGAACACCGAGCACCAGCTCGGTATCTTAAGAAAGCCGACAGGATGTCGGCGTTCCCATCAGAAAATTCTGACCGCAGACATTCTTTTCTTCCGTTCCTTCCTCGGACGAAATTCATGTCGCCCATCAGGCGGAACAAAAAAATCCAATCCCAAATTTTGCCCGTCAATATGTAAAATTCACGTGAAATGAGTATAAAATACTTGACATATTGATCAGCCAACTGCATATTTATCGGCTAATTATGCAGAGGGATGTCCATGAATGATGAGTATTTCCATCGGACAATCGAGAAGAAAATGCCTTTTTTCGCAAGTCCAGAAGCGTCTAAAAGCAGAAAGAAGGTTATTCTTCTCTTTGGAGCAAGGCAGACAGGCAAATCCACTCTTCTCAAACGCTGGATGGCCATCTCAGGCGGTAAAACGAAATATTTGAACCTCCAGAATCGGGAGGAGCGCCGTCGCTACGAAGCAGATGAAGGCTTGCTCGTCCGGGAGCTTGAAGCGGATCAGGATCTAAGGAACGTTGTAATTGACGAAATACAGAAAGTCCCCTCGCTTCTTGAGGATGTCCAGCATGTCTACGACTCCAATCCCAACGCCCTCCAATTTTTTATAACTGGCAGTTCTGCTCGGCAGTTGAAAAGAGGCTCTGCAAATCTTTTACCAGGTAGAGTCCACACTTATCATTTGTCGCCTGTCATTCAGGCTGAACAGCGACGCGTTGAAATTCTTCCTTTTTCCGATGAGCCGCCATCAGATTGCAAGATCTTTCCACAACGCAGGCTTGAAGACATGCTCCTCTACGGAAGCCTGCCCGGGCTTTTTCACGAAACTTCAGACTCCTGGGCGCAGACGCTTGCAAGCTATGTTGACCTTTACATAGAAAACGAGATCAGGCAAGAAAGCATAGTCCATGACATGGGAGCCTTCCTAAGATTTCTCCGTCTCGCAGCTCTAGAATCTGGACAATCAGTGAACTACACCAAACTATCAAGCGAAGTAGGCGTCGCGCCCAACACGCTCCGCAATTTTTATCAAGTTTTGGAGGACAGCTATCTTGGCGCTCGGGTAAATGCGTTTGGCAGAAGTCGAAAAAGGGTTCTTACAGCTCCGAGATTTCTGATATTCGACATCGGAGTGAGAAACATGCTGACAGGACTTCCTTTCAATGAGGCTCTTCTACAACTTGATCCTGGGCATCTTTTCGAACAGTGGGTTATGACCGAGCTGTATCATCGTTGCAGATACCACGGAAACGGCTTTAGGCTTTCAACTTGGAAAACGGCTACAGGAGCGGAGGTTGACGCGGTTGTTGAAACCCCCCAAGACATAATACCGGTAGAAATCAAATGGACAAAGTCCCCCTCCATTCAGGATGCAAGACATATAAGGACATTCCTTGAGCTTCATCGCGGAATGGCAAAACACGGCTATCTCGTATGCCGTTGTCCAAACAGGCAGAAGCTAGATGATCAGATCACCGCGATACCATGGAACGAGTTTTAAGAAAATTTGCCGGAGATTCTTCTCCGGCGCTTTTGCGGCGAATGATCGCCGCAAGGAGAAAGCGGTGAAAAATCACCGCCCAGCGACAAGCTCTGGGCAAGCAGTCCAAAGAGCTTCGCTCAAAATAATCAGTGTGTATCTGTGTCCATCTGTGGTTAATATGACCGCTTTTTGACCGTAAATTGTTAAACAGTAAACCGTAAACTTTTTCGCGTATTCCGCGTGTTTCGTAGTTAAAAAATCGGTTGCGGCTTTATCTGCTCTGCGACTTCTGATTTCTTAACTGTCAAACTGTAAAACCGCAAACAAAATCTCCGTCCGCATTAGGATTTCGGATTTGGGTTGCGGGCGAAGCCCGCCTTAATCATAATCCATCAGAAGATATGCGGTGCTCCGTCCGGCACCTTTATCCTTGTCCAGTATTCCCAGTTCTACAAGCCCTTGTATGTCGCGTCCGGCAGTGTCCTGGGAGCACTTGGCTATTTTCGCCCATTTCGAGGTGTTCAGCCTGCCATCGAACCCGTCGATCAGCCTTCCAAGAAGGAGCCTCTGCCGTGGATTCAACGGGCGGCTTCCATGCTTCTCCCAGAAACGGGACTTTTTCAGAACCTGCGAGAGCTGCCCTTCGCTTGCCGCTATTGCCGAGCGCAGGCATCCCAAAAACCAGTCCAGCCAGTGGGATATGTCGAGGGAGCCTTTCTGTGTCTTCTCGATAATTTCATAATACTGGCGGCGATGTCGGCGGATTTCGGCGGACATGCTGTAAAACCTGCGGGAACTGCCGTCTGCCCTCGCGAGCTGCATGTCGGTCACTGCCCTTGCTATCCTCCCGTTGCCGTCGTCGAACGGATGGACTGTGAGCATCCACAGGTGCGTGACGCCGGCTTTCAGCACCGGATCGAGGTACGTCTCATTGTTGAACCAGGATATGAAGGTGTCCATCTCTTTCGGCACCTGATCCCCTGAAGGCGCCTCAAAATGAACCTTTTCACGCCCGGCGGCGCCTGACACGACCTGCATCGGATCGTCGGAAGTGTTTTTACGCCACTCGCCTGCAATGATTTTTCTCATCCCACTGCGGCCTGCGGGAAAAAGCGAGGCATGCCAGGCGCAGAGGCGCTCCGCGTCGAGGGGACGACAATAGTTCTGCGTGGCGTCGAGCATCATCTCCACAACTCCGTCGACATGCCGGTCGGCGGGTGTCGCGCCGGCGATAGCGATTCCAAGACGGTGCGCCACCGAGGAACGTACCTGTTTTGCGTTGAGATGCTCTCCTTCAATCTCGCATGACTTGAGGACGTCAAGGGTGATGGTCTCGAGCGTGGCCTCTCCCTGCAATGAGAAGCCAAGCGCCTGCATGTGCCCGAGCAGAAGACCCTGGCGGTGGCGCGTTTCCGCGAGTATCGGCGCAAGAGCGGCGATATCCCACCTGAACTTGGGCCAGCCAGGAAGCTGATGGATGTATGCTTGTTTCTTCATGAATCGGTGAATATAGCATGCCGTGCCATGAAAACCAGCATAATCTCCGCATTTTTTGCGGAGATTGTCCCGCCTATTCTCCGCAAGCGACAAAATATGCCGGACGGGTTCGCTATTGTGATTTCGACTTTAATCGTCGTGGCGGGAACCGTGGCGATATTTTTTATTTTGATGAGCAAAAAAGGTATGGACAGGGGCGGGGATATCCGAGTTTGCCATTTCGGCAAAAAGAACGGCGGGGCTTAACAAATTGATCAGCCAACTGCATATTATACGGGTAAATATGCAGAGGGATATCCATGAATGATGAGTATTTCCATCGGACAATCGAGAAGAAAATGCCTTTTTTCGCAAGTCCAGAAGCATCTAAAAGCAGAAAGAAGGTTATTCTTCTCTTTGGAGTAAGGCAGACAGGCAAATCCACTCTTCTCAAACGATGGATGGCCATCTCAGGCGGTAAAACTAAATTTAACGGTTTACGGTCAGACAAAAGCCTAACAGACGGGATAGCAACACTGCGTTTTTTCCTGATGGGAACGCCGACATCTTGTCGGCTCTCTTTCAGATACCGAGCTGGAGCTCGGCGTTCCCAGGTGAAATCTTTGTGGCTTTGTGTGAGGGACAAGTTCTTGTCTTTAAACTTCACGGAGCTGATTCGCCTCAACACTGCTCTTGATGGCAAAGCCATCTTTCGGAGTGCGCGGTGTCAGCCGCGCTTTTTAATCAGGAATCTTAAAGCGGTGCTCACACGCCAGCACTCCAAGGATTCGCTTTGCGAATCGAAAATCCGGCCGCTCCGCGGTATTCCGACAGAAAAAGCCGCTTACAGCGTTTTCTGCGGCCAATCCTAAACGCCGTAACAGCCACTTTTACAACATTAATTATTCACAACATCTTAATTATAAATATATTACACTTATTTAAAAGGGTCAGACCCCTTTGGTGCTTTGGCGGAATGGCTGAAATTGTCTAGGCATCTGATTTTTCCATCCGCATCAACGGAAGTGTAACACCGTTCCGCCGTAGATATCCTCGTATCTTTTCATGATGGCGTCCAGATCGAAGTCCCCTGCCCTTTTTCTGTTCTTTTCGGAGAAAAACCAGGATGCTTTAGAATTGGCTCTGGCAATCCCTGCAATCATGCTTGAAAGGGATTCCATATCTCCGGAAGAATAGATACTGCCGTCAAAATCATCACCAACGAGTTCGGGGATTCCGCCCGCGTCGCTGGCGATGACAGGCAGTCCGCATGCCAGAGCCTCAAGAAGGGCAATCCCAAAACCCTCATATTTTGATGGAAGGACAAATGCGTCTGCCGCATAGAGGTATTCCCTGACATCCTTGGAAAAACCGTAGAATTTAAGCAAATTCTGCCCGATCATGTCCTCGCATGACTGTTCAATGCTTTTTCTTTTAGGACCGTCTCCAACAATTCCGCAAAATATTTTTTTATCCGGGATCTTTGCAATGGAAGATTTGAATGCCTGGGCAAGCTCTGCCTGGCCTTTTTCTTCGCTGATCCGTCCGACAGTGAGAATAAAATAAACTCCGTCGGCGATCCCTCGCTTATTCCTGGCTTCCGCCCTACCCTCTTTTGTCCTGTCAAATCTTTTCAAATCAATGCCATTGGGAATCGCCAGGATTTTATCGGGTGGAGCCAGAGCAAGACGAATCGAGCTTTCCCGCTCCTTTTCGCTCAGGACTATGACAAAATCCGAAAATCTGCCGGCAAACTTGTCGCATGTGAGCATAATCCTCTGCTTCAGAGATTTTTCCTTGACTCCCGGAATCTGGGCATTTTCTTCGTAGATTGATCCGTGGGTGCTGTGGATGATTCTCGGAATCCCCGCAAGATGGGCGGCAATGCGTCCCAATACCCCAGCCTTTGATGTATGGGTATGGACAATGTCAAAGCGCTTCCTGCGGAATTCCTTGAAAAGTCGGAGCAGAACTTTGAGGTCGCGAAAAGGAGAAATTCTCCTGAGCAATGATTCAATGATCACGATCTCGGCATGGCTTTTCAGAGACTCGACGAGATCTGAGCCGATGTCTTCTTTCCCGCAGTAGAGAGTAATATCGAAGCGCCCAGACAAACGGGATATGATGTCGCGGACGACATATGCCGCTCCGCCTGGAATCATCCGAGTTATGACTAACGCCAGCTTATTCTTTTTTTTCATGCTTCGTCTCTGGTTCGAGAATTGCATTCAAACAATCTAAACTAGTCTGATAAGATCATCCGACATTGCATATTTTCCAGTAAATGTCACGATAAATTCCTACGATTGCACAATCAAGGCGCAATATTGACTGGAAGGAAAAAACTCCCCTTCAGAAAATTGCGGTGCAATTTTCATCAGATAATCTGGAGCGGAAGTCTGCGGAGAGACTCGCGCCCAGATTATCTAGTTCGTCTTGCGTATTTAGCCAGTACGGCGTATCTTCTATCCGGACCATTTATTCAGAACTGCATGGATGATGATGACCGAAACTGACGAATCAATTGAATGCCTGCGCTCGGAAGCCGAGTTCAACGAAGTCTTGCGTCTCCATTTTCTGCCTGGAGAGAAAGTTGCTGGTGCCAGGAAAAGATTCTACAAGGACAAGCTTTCACTTTTTCTCGAATATGATCCGGATTCCATCCTTGTAAAAAAAATCGGAGGAGAAGTTGCGGCTTTCCTGATCTACACCTGCGACGAAGCCGGGTTCAGCACCTTTTCTGGTCCAAGGCATCTGAGGTTCTACAGGAAACTGCTTCTAGCCTCCGTCGGATACTACGGATTTGACCTTGCAAAATATTTCAGGCTTTTCAAGGCGATGGCTCTAATTCGCCCCCCTGCCCTGCCCTCTTCAGAATTGTCACCGGAGAAGCATGGCAAAATTTGGGCGCTCGTTGTTTCGCCAGACTTCCGCAGACGCGGCATCGCTTCACAGCTCATTTCGGCTTCCATCTGCGAATTTCGCAAAAAAGGCGGAAAAACAATGCGCATCACTGTAAAAAAAGACAATGACGCCGCGATCGCCGCCTACTGCAAATGCGGATTCAAGGTCGTCGGCGAATGCATGGAAAGCACAGGAGATTCGCATCTCATGGAAATTTTGCTAGATTAGGCTGGAAATAACCTTTTCTTCTGGTAAATATAGGGATGCCCGGAGTGTGCACAGTGCCGAATTAATAATATGAAGGGAATCGTCTAGGCAATGACAACAGTTCTGATTGTGAGTTCGACGATCGCGATTGTGGTTTCTTTTCTTTGTTCTCTTGCCGAGGCCATGCTGCTGAGCTTGAATCCTCTAGCTCTCAACCGTCTGCATGCGAGTTCTCCAGCCGCGGCGAAATCATGGATGCGCCTGAAAAAGAATGTGGCGCGTCCGATCACGGCAATACTGGTTCTCAACACTGTCGCCCATACTGGCGGAGCAACTGTTGCAGGCGGAGCTTTCGCAGAAATCTATGGAGAGCACAATGTCTGGATTTTTTCGGTTCTCTTCACTGTCGTAATTCTTTTCGGCACCGAGATTTTTCCAAAAGTAATCGGAGTTGCCTTCCGCAGCCAGCTAGCTCCTTACGCTGGACCAGTACTCGAAGCAATAACGCGTCTGCTTTCTCCATTCATAATGCTGAGCGAATTCATGTTCAGGAAGCTTTCGCTTGCCGAAGAGTCAGACCAGATAACAACTGCGGATCTTGTGACGCTGGCATCCCTCGCCCGTTCGGGCAAGGCGATAAACATCGAGCAGGAAAATATCATTGTCAACGCCCTGCGACTAAGCCATTCTGCGATCACAACAGCAATGATAGCTCCTGAAAAAATCCAGTTTCTTTCGAATGCCGCAGTTCCCGACGAACTTATGAGGCTGATCCGAGAGAGCGGACACACGCGCTATCCAGTGAGCAGAAGCGGAGAAGCTAAAGACATTTACGCCTACATTGCTGAATTCAGATAGGTCCTGTCAATTGAATTCCTTAATCTCAAATTTCGCATCTCTTTCCATCGTTGGATGGAAAAAAGTTAAATCAGAAAATGGAGCGACTGTCTGGAAAATGTCGTAAAACATTTCCCCCCTACTGGAAAAATATGCCACGTCGGATAATATTACCAGGCTATTCACTCAACTTCAACAGTTGTGGGAATATTAGATTTGCCTGTGTGGAATGACTTCCGCCGAGCAGATCAGTGAATCGTTTGAACACAGCAATAAAGGAAGGCACGACTCGTCAGCAATGAAGGAATACTGTTTCCGCGAGATTGAAAATAAATGGCAGGACTTCTGGGATAAAAATTCCACATACAGGGCGATTGACTTCGACTCAAGGCCAAAATTCTACTGCCTGGTCGAGTTCCCCTACCCTTCCGGCGACGGCCTGCATGTCGGACATCCGAGATCTTATACGGCGATAGACATCCTCGCAAGAAAAAAGCGGATGCTCGGCTTCAATGTTCTCTTCCCTATGGGGTTCGACAGCTTCGGACTCCCCACAGAAAATTATGCCATCAAGACAGGCATACACCCAAGCATCATCACTGCAAAGAATATTGCAAGATTCACTGCCCAGCTCAAATCCCTGGGCTTTTCCTTCGACTGGGAAAGAGTCTTTTCCACAAGCGATCCCGAATACTACAAATGGACCCAGTGGCTCTTCATACAGTTCTTCAAGCACGGTCTCGCATACAAGGCGAAAATGCCCATAAACTGGTGCATCTCATGCAAGATAGGGCTCGCGAACGAGGAAGTCGTTGACGGAGCATGCGAACGCTGTGGCGGAACCGTGGAGAAACGCGAAATAGAGCAGTGGATGCTCGCAATAACTAAATACGCAGACCGGCTCATCAAAGACCTGGGCACAGTTGACTTCCTCGACAAGATCAAGTCCCAGCAGATCAACTGGATCGGAAAGTCAGAAGGAGCAGAGATAGACTTCAAAATCTCAGGTCACGACAAAAAAATCCGCGTGTTCACGACTCGCCCCGACACACTCTTCGGCGCGACATACATGGTACTCGCGCCAGAACATCCTTCCGTCCGGGAAATTGCAAGCCCCGAATGCGCCGCTAAAATCGAAGAGTACTGTTCGAAAACAGCCAAGATGAGCGACATCGAACGCAGTGAAACAAAAGAAAAAACCGGCGCTTTCACAGGAGCCTTTGCAGAAAATCCCGTCAACGGAGCCAAAATACCAGTTTGGATTTCGGACTATGTCCTTGCTGGATATGGACTTGGCGCAATCATGGCGGTCCCTGCACACGACACAAGAGACTTCGAATTCGCAAAGAAGTTCGGACTCCCCGTCAAATGCGTCATCCTTCCGGATCAGAAGAACGCAGATGCCAGAAATATTTCCAGATCCGAAATAGAACTCGGCGAAGCCTGCTGGTCCCACGATGGACGCCTGGTAAACTCCTCGAACAACGCCGGACTGGACATCAACGGACTCGATGTCGCCGATGCCATTGCCAAAACCGTCGCATGGCTCGATAGTCGCTCCCTTGGTAAGGCGACGGTAAACTACAAGCTAAGGGACTGGGTTTTTTCAAGGCAAAGATACTGGGGCGAGCCGATCCCCATGGTGCACTGCCCGAAATGCTCCTGGGTGCCCGTCCCGGACGAAGAATTGCCGGTCCTTCTGCCCCAGGTGGAAAAATACGAGCCTACGGACACCGGAGAATCTCCCCTCGCCTCGATCTCGGAATGGGTCTCAGCCCCCTGCCCAAAATGCGGATCGCCCGCCAGGCGCGAGACCGACACAATGCCAAACTGGGCTGGCTCCTCATGGTATTTCATCAGATATGCCGACCCGCGCAACAGCAAAGCTTTCGCCGACCCGGAAAAATTGAAATACTGGATGCCTGTGGACTGGTACAACGGAGGTATGGAGCACACTACTCTGCACCTCCTCTACTCCAGATTCTGGAATAAATTCTTCTACGACATCGGAATCGTCCCATCGAGCGAGCCTTACATGAAAAGGACTTCCCACGGAATGGTGCTCGGCGAAGGCGGCGAAAAAATGTCCAAATCCAGAGGGAATGTCATCAACCCCGACGAAGTCATCGCCCAATATGGTGCAGATGTCTTCAGGCTCTACGAAATGTTCATCGGCCCCTTCGACCAGGCCGCCGCGTGGGACACCAAGGGAATTGTCGGAGTGAGCAGATTCCTCCACAAGGTCTGGAACTTGATCGCAAATGGCGAAATCAGAGACGACGTCGAATTGAGCAGGGAACAGTTGCGAGTTCTCAATTTTACAATAAAAAAAGTCGGCAAAGACATCGAGTCTCTAGATCTCAACACTGCAGTCAGCCAGATGATGATCTTCGTCAATGAATTCTCAAAATCCGGACAGATATCCAAGGACGCGGCAAAGGCGTTTGTAAAAATTCTCTCCCCTTTCGCTCCGCACATGGCGGAGGAACTCTGGCAGATGCTGGGAGAAGAAACTCAAGTATCCCTATCGGAATGGCCAGCCTACGATGAAGCGCTCTGCGTGCTCGACGAGATCGAAATTCTCGTCCAGATCAATGGCAAGCCAGTCCAAAGGCTAATGCTCTCCGCGGCTTCCGACGAAAACGATATGCGCTCGGTCGCCCTAGCCCTGCCCATGGTGCTTCAGAACCTGAATGGCAGAACTCCCAAGAAAGTGATATGCGTGAAGGGAAGGCTTGTAAACATAGTTGCATGATGAGTCAGTCAGCTTCGGATATTCCATGACGGAGTCCGAAATAATAAAACAAGGAGAAAACGATGGGAAGGCAGTACAACAAGGTCGAAAAGAGAAAACGTAAAAGCGCCTACAGCGAAAGGCTCAAGGAAAGAACCAAGAAAAAGGCATCTCCAAAAACAGCCAAGAAATGAGCTCGAAAACCTATCTGGATATTCTTTCGAATCCGCCGGAGCCAGTCCCAGCCCCGCCACCTTTTTGGCCTTGCGAATTTCGCAGTGGCGACGGATTTGGAATTCCCGAAGGACTCCCTCCTCTCTGGCTCTGGCAGTCCTGGCTCCCCGCTCCGACCAGGCTGAGGGAAAACGCATTCGCCCTGATTTGGCGCAGTCAGTCATTCCTCGAAGTCGCCGCTTTCATGCACGACTCAGATGTCCACTCTTCGGCAGTCGGAAAGAACGACAGGACCTGGGAGAAGGGCGACGTCCTCGAGCTATTCTTCCAGCCTGCGGGCGGAAAGCAATATTTCGAGATTCATATAACGCCTAATCTTGCAAAGCTCGAACTCTCGATTCCGGACTCCGAACGTCTCAGGGATTTCAAATTCGAAGACCTTGCCAACTGCGATCTTGGCACTGTCGGAAATTCCAGCTCGCTTCCGCCACCCATGCCAGGCTGGCTCGGACACATGAAAATCCCGTTTTCTAAAATTGGGATCCCGGAAAATCCCCGCAGAGAGCTCGGACGCTTCAGCGTCTGCCGCTACAACTACAACCGCCCCTGGGGAAAAGAGCCGGAGTGCTCATCCACTTCGGCTCTCACAAAATTCAGCTTCCATCGCCCTGGCGAATGGCAAATCCTCGCGACAAAGGACTGAAAATGCCTGCACGGACAGGAAAAATGGCTTCGGACAAGGCGGAAATCCTTTCGAATCCGGACGCATGCCTGAAAAAGGCTTCCGCAATCCTGTCGGTCAAATTCCATTCCGTCTCGGATCTGAGAAGAAAACTCCGCGCAAAGGGCTTTTACTCCAGCGCCGTTGACCCGACGATTGAAAAGCTGAAATCTCTCGATTTTCTAAATGACTCGAGATTCGCTGAAAGCTACGCCCGCGAACTCCGGGACAAGGGCTTTGGGGCAAGAAGGATCAGCGAGGCTCTTGCAAGAAGACTTGTCCCGCAAGACATTGTCAGGCAGGAACTTGCGAAATTCGCAGACGACGGAGGCTCGTCAGAGGAAGTTTGGCTTGAAGAAATAGCCAAGCTCCTGAAAAAAAAGGAGAGGAGCTTCGAGAGGGAGAAGGATGATCGCAAGAGAAAGCGCAAGATCTACGCATATCTTCTCTCTAGAGGATACCGTTCGGATCAGATCGCAAAGGCTCTATCGGCAAGAGATCAAAATCTTACAGAGTGAGATCGCAACTTTAATCATAGGAGACTCAGGATGAAGAAGATAGCGTGGAGTCCGGCATTGTCTGTTGGCAACGGACTGATAGACAGCGAGCATCAGGAATGGATAAAACGCCTCGCCGATGTCCAGAATGCGGTAAATTCCGGAATGAAGGGCGAAAAGATTTCTGAAACACTCGATTTCATGCTCGAATATACAAAAAACCATTTCGAGAATGAAGAGAAGCTGATGCAGGAATCCTCCTATCCGGGAATTGACATCCACAAAAAGGATCATGAAAAACTCAAGTCCACCCTCGCCGAGCTTGTCAGAGACTTCAGGGAGGACGGCCCCAGCCCTCAGCTCAGCGAAGCCGTCAATTCCACCCTTCACAACTGGCTTCTCTCGCACATAAGCGAAAGAGACAAGGCCGTCGCTTCACACGTTTCGTCAAAGAAAAAGAAATAGAGGAGTTTTCACAAGATGCAGAGGATCAAGATAAATTTGGACGAGTCGGAGATTCCAAGACATTGGTACAACATCCAGGCGGACATGCCAAATCCACTGCATCCGCCCCTCAACCCGGCGACTGGCAAGCCTGTCTCCCCTGACGATCTCGCCCCCATTTTTCCGATGAATCTTATCGAGCAGGAAATGAGCAGTGAAAGATGGGTGAAAATCCCTGACGAAGTGCTCGAGAAATATCTCCTTTGGCGCCCCTCCCCTCTCATGCGCGCGCATTCCTTCGAAAAGGCGCTCGGAACTCCTGCAAAGATTTACTTCAAGAACGAGGGGGTTTCTCCGGCGGGAAGCCACAAGCCAAATTCCGCCATTCCGCAGGCGTACTACAACAAGATTGCGGGCGTGAAGAGGCTCACGACTGAAACCGGCGCCGGGCAGTGGGGAAGCGCCCTCAGCATGGCCTGCAAGCTCTTCGACATCGCCCTTAAAGTCTATATGGTCCGAATCAGCTTCGAACACAAGCCCTACCGCAAAATGATGATGCACACCTGGGGAGCCGAATGCGTGCCTAGCCCCAGCAAAGACACCCAGACCGGCAGAAATATCCTCGAATTGTATCCCGACACACCCGGAAGCCTCGGAATCGCAATCAGCGAGGCTATCGAAGATGCCGTCGCTTCCAAGGACACAAAATATTCCCTCGGAAGCGTGCTCAATTTCGTCTGCCTCCACCAGACAATTATCGGTCTCGAAGCGCAAAAGCAGATGAGCATAGCAGGTGAAAACCCGGATGTCGTGATCGGATGCGTCGGCGGCGGATCCAACTTCGCTGGAATCGCATTTCCCTATGTTGCTGAAAAAATCGCCGGAAAAAACATCCGCATCCTGGGAGTCGAACCATCCGCATGCCCCACTATGACAAAGGGGCCTTTCATATACGACCACGGCGACTCGGCAAAGATGACCCCGCTCATGGCAATGCATTCGCTAGGGCACAATTTCGTCCCCCCTCCCCTGCACGCAGGCGGACTGCGATATCATGGAGTCGCACCTCTCGTCAGCCGTCTTTTGATTGACAAACTCATTGAAGCTCAATCAGTTCCGCAGACCGAGTGCTACAAGTACGCCCTTCTCTGGGCAAGAAGCGAGGGCTTCATTCCAGCGCCGGAGACATCTCACGCGATCGCCGCAGTTGCAAGAGAGGCGCTCAAAGCCAAGGAGGAAGGAAAGGAGAAGACAATTCTTTTCTGCTGGTCGGGACACGGACTTCTCGACCTTTCCGCATACGATGCATATCTATCAGGAAAACTGAAGGATTTCGAGCTTTCCGACAAGGAAATTGAGTCAACAATTTCCGCGATCGGCGACCTTAAAAGACCTCTTTGAGAGCGTAAATTCACAGACTGTTGAACCGCCTTCTTAATACGGCGATCTTCTACGGGATAGATCGCGATGCTCGCAGGAGTTGTTACTTTCTTTCCCGAAATTGCTCGAGGGAATCTTTGACGGCTCTGCTTGTCTCCGGATTCGAGAGGATGTCACCAAGCTCGCATATCATTACCGCCCTGGCTCCCGACTTTGCAACGATCTCAATTTCCTCCGATATGCGTTTTGCATCCTTGGCATGAGACGACATTGTGCCGGAATTGTAAATGCCTATCATCGGCATCCCGATTGAATTGTTAAATGAATTCCGGTCTGAAACAGTTTCCTCAGTGTATTTCCGGACTTTGTCAAGCCCCCAGTGCGGACGGAAAAACCACGAGACGGTCATCCCGCAATAGTCAACCATTACCTTGTGTTCTAAAAATGGGTCAGGCAGAAAGACAGGATGGCAATGGCAGATTACGAGCATTTCGGGAGCGAGTTTTTTTGATAGTCCATATAGCTTTGAATATAGAGACAGTATCTGCATCCGGTAGAAGGCATTCATGTCATGTGAAGAATCCGCCGAGAGAAATGCGTCAAGCTTCTTTTTGCATTCTTCGCAGTCGCAGGACTGGTAATTTCTGTAGCCGATAAAATCCCAGCATATCCCGGTGTATCCGGCATCCTTTGCCTTGAGAATGTCCTTTTCGGCGTTTGCAATTATTCCATCATCTCCGGGACA